>JAGWKO010000069.1 GCA_028873295.1 Verrucomicrobiota bacterium | reverse complement strand
GAACCAATTTCTTGCTTGTTTCCCAGCGTCGAAGGGTTTGAGTCGAAACGCCCAAAAAATCTGCGGCTTTGTGTATGCTAAAAAATTTGCTCATATTGATATAGTATGAGCAAGAATGTATAAGGTCAAGCTAAACTGTTAACAGCCCCATATCTGCTTTTTTCCCTTCCGCAACTTTTACTCCCTCTTTAGAAGCTCTTCGCAAGAGATTTTCGATAGTAGATTTCTTGTCATCCCCGGCCTGGAATGAGCTGAAAACAGTTCTCCATGACTGACAAACTCTTGTTTCCGCATAAGACTTCTCTGTAATGCCCTGGTCTACAATTTGTTGTACGGATCTTTGCTTGAGGTTGCTTAGATAATTTTGCATCTCTTTAGGTTGATTTTTTTTGGATAAGACAGCTGTGCTCAATAAAAGAAAAGAGACTTTTGTCTGTGGAAAAGCTTGCAAAACATCTGGGGAAATTTTGATGTGTAGAAAAGAGGGAAGTGTATTGGATACAGTTGATAAAGACATAAATGGCTCCTATTCGCTAAGTATTTTATGAAACAGATCGATCGCAATTACTATCATTATAATTGAAGACGTCTTGTTTGTTATTTGTATTATCTTTTTTCCGTTCTTTATTTTCTTTAAGTAAAATCCTGCTATTGCAAGGAAGACAAACCAGATAATATCCATTGTGATGCAACCGAGAGCGAAGGAATATTTTTCCACCCCCGTATATTTTACCGACACAGTGCCTATTGCAAAGAATGCATCCAGGATAGCATGGGGGTTTAGCAATGAGACGGAAAAGGCATAGAGCACTTGCCGTGCCATGTTTAATGTTTGTGCATTGGGATTTTCTTCAAGGGAACCGGAGCTTTTCCACATTGTCCATGCAAAGTAGAGAAGAAAAGTTCCTCCGGCTGCCATCAATCCTTTTTTCCAACAAAACAGAGAATCTACACACTCTACTCCTAAAACAGCTCCAAGTATGAGGGCTGCATCACAGAGAATGAAAACAAACAGGACAGGGAACAGAGGAAGAAAATTCTGTTGTATTGTCGCTCTTTGAAAGATAAAGGTGTTTTGTGGTCCTAGGGGCACCACAAGGCCAAGTCCTAAAATAGCTCCTCGAAAAAATGTAGATAGCAAGATTACCTCACAATGTCGATGTCTAGCCCTATGACGCTACGAACTCCTTTGCTCTGTTCGGGAGCAATGGGTGTTACGTGGTGCCAAAGATGTGATCCGAGGTCTGGCTGGAGAATGCCTTGACCGGGCCGCAGTGTGGTTGTGAAAATCTTTGTCTTTTTGTCTTCATCGAAGACTTGGCTTTCTCCGCCAGTTACGCCCAATCTTTCTACCACCAACGCTGTTACAAGAAAGGGATACCCATCCTGGTGGATGCCTTCTGGAGAATTGCCTCGGACGCGCTCTTTTGTTGTAACCACCTTCATGTGATGCGCTACGATATCCAACTTTTGCGCCTGTGCATTGTAGGTTTGTATCTGGTCAGCAATCCCGCAAAGAAATGCTCGAAAAGTGGGCAAGGAGCTGTGCTTTTTTTCCAAATGAGGGAAGACGCGAGGCAACTTTCTCCAATCCTCTTCCTGGGAATGCTCCAGCAGAGCGTGGGTTTGAGAAAAGCTGTCAATAGAGACTCGTTCCACATTCCATCCTTCCGAGGTTTTTTTGGAGATGATACTTTGAAACAGCTCGTTCGCGGAAGTGGGTGATTTGTCCAAATTCCTTTTGTTCTTCAATAGAGAGTTTCTTTCGCAGTGCTTCTATTTCCTGATTCCCTCCGGCTCCCACAAAGTAGTTTTTCCATACCTGGTTGTAAGAGCTTGGTAAGTCAGGGCATTTTTTTTGCAAAAATTCAATCTGCATTGCCGGGACTTGCCTGTACGCTCATAAGACCTTCATTTGAAGCCAACGATCTTATGCTGATCTGGTTAATAATAGCAACGATTTTGTACAAACTTGAGCTTCCCAAAAATAGTAGAAAAAATAATACTGTACCGAAAATATTTCACAGAGATAAGGACTTTTGTTCCTTGTTTTAAGGGGGATAGCGTTATGAAGCTCTGTTCTTTGGTAGAGGGTCTTCCCGTAAAGATTTTCGGGGATTCCAACGTTGAGATCCGCGGTCTTTCTTTGGATTCGCGGCAAACAAAACCGGGCGATCTCTTTTTGGCAAGGCGTGGGAGTGCGCAGGATGGGACAGCCTTTGCGGCGCAGGCGGTTCAGGCCGGTGCTCGCGCTCTCATGCTTCCTTTGCGCGATCCCTTTCTTAAAGTGACTCAGGTGGTGACAGAGGATGTCTCTCGTTTTACCTCGCTCTTTGCCGCTCGTTTTTACGACAACCCTTCGCGCAAACTACGAGTGATCGGAGTGACTGGATCGAAGGGCAAGACGACGAGCTGTTATCTCATTTATCATCTCTTGAGTGAGATGGGGCTTTCTCCTGGTCTTATGAGCACTGTGGAGTGCGTTGTTGGCGAGCGTAGATTTCCTTCCCAGCTTACGACAAATGATATTGTGACTCAGCAGAAGTGGCTCTGCGAGATGGTGGGTAGCGGCTCGCGCGCTGCTGTGATGGAGGTCTCTTCGCATGGGCTGGATCAGGGAAGAGTCGAGGGAATTGCCTTTGATCTTGCGCTCTTTACCAATCTCTTCCCCGATCATCTCGATTATCACGGGACTACTGAGGCATATGCCGCTGCAAAGAAAAAGCTTTTTCAAATGGCATCTTTTGCGATTTACAATGCAGACAGTCCCTGGGCCTCTTTTATGAAAGGCCCCTCTCCCAGTCTCACCTTTGGAATTGATAGCTCAGCTGACCTTGTTGCAGAGGAGGTGCGTCAAGAGGGGAGAAAGCTCTGCTTTCGTCTCTCTGGAGAGCATTTTGAGACAAACCTCTTTGGGAAGCACAACCTGTATAATCTTCTGGGAGCAATCGCTGTAGGTGTTCAGTGGGGGGTGTCTCTTCCAAAGCTCGCCGCCTTTTTCCGCTCACCGCCTCAAGTGCCCGGGCGCCTTGAGGAGGTCCCCAACCGCTTGGGAATTTCTCTTTTTGTCGACTATGCGCATACAGGACCTTCCCTTTTGCAGGTGCTGCAAGCGATCCGTGAGAGAGGGGTGGCAAGACTTTTTGTTGTTTTTGGCTCTGGTGGTGGAAGGGATCCTGCCCGCAGAAAAGAGATGGGGAAAGCGGCGGCAGAGGGAGCGGATATTCTTGTCGTAACGACCGACAATCCAAGAGATGAGGATCCAGAGGAGATCTGCCGTGAGATTCTTGCTGCGACTCCTCCGGAGAAGGTGCACCTGGAATTGGATCGCGCGCGTGCCATTGCCTGGGCGATCGAGAGGGCGGAAAAGGGAGACGCCATCCTCATCGCCGGGAAGGGGCACGAAAAGAGACAGATCTTTGCGCATAGGAGTATCCCCTTCGACGATCTCCTTGTGGCACAAGAGGAGTTGCAAAAGAGAGAAAATCCTGCCATTCTTCCTCTCTGATAGGTCCCCAATGCGTTTTTTTCTTTACACTTTTCTACTGCCTTTGGCTCTTCTTGCAGTTCATCCCAAGGGGCTCTTTACTGTAGTTCTTGATCCCGGTCATGGTGGGCATGACCGTGGAGCGCGTGGAGAGAAACCTTTTTGCGAGGAAAAGAGAATCACGCTGCAAACAGCGCGCCTTGTGAAAAAGTATTTGGAGGTTCTGGGATATCGCGTGGTGATGACGCGCGAGGCGGATGCTTTTGTCCCTCTTGAGAAGCGCGTAGAGATCGCGCGGCGCGCAGGTTCGCATATCTTTATCAGCCTTCATTGCAATGCGGCGCCAAGTAGTGCTGCTCAGGGAATAGAGGTCTTTTTTTATGGAGGTGAGGGCGTGCGCTCTCTTGCGTCCCAACGATTGGCCGATGCGGTGCTTAGCCGTATGGTGTATCGTACGGAAGCGCATTCGCGAGGAGTGAAACGCGGGAACTTTTTTGTGATTCGCGAAGCGAGAATGCCGGCGATTTTGGTGGAGACGGGGTTTATTACAAACCCCGAAGAGCGCTCTCACCTCCGTCAGCCCTCTTACCAGGAAAAGATCGCGCGAGGAGTCGCGGATGGGGTGGATTTCTATTTCAATACGAGAAAAACGTCCTCGGCGGGAGTTGAACCTGCGACCTGTCGCTTAGGAGGCGACCGCTCTATCCACTGAGCTACGAGGACACGTGAACCTATCCCAGTAATTGCTGGGATAGGTTCGTGTGCTCAAATAGTATCAGTATACCGAAAAAACCTCAAAAGTTGCGGATTAACAAACGGCGATACATCCTCTGCCGGTTTATTAGACCTCTTGCATAACCTCATTTCCTTGCCCGTGCCCTTGCCCAAAAATTCTTACTAAAAAATTTTATTTTTTAGTATAAATGGTAGTCTTCAAAAATCTATTGGCTATTTTATGCAAAAGTTCGAGGTCGTGAGCAAACTTTCTCCCATTGAGTTTAAGAGATTGGCCGGAGTA
>JAGWKO010000068.1 GCA_028873295.1 Verrucomicrobiota bacterium | reverse complement strand
GCTCACGGGATCATTCCCGCAATAGACCGAAAAAAGTGTTCACTTATTCTACCTGCTCTCCGCTAAAAATGTTTTTCCCCGATTCTTGAGTCATTTTGGGTATACCACCCTTCCGGAGAGCGCTGCGCAAAACGAAAAGGGATGAAAGAAGAATCAAGACGCCGAGAGGGGCCAAAGCAGAAAAATGCGCTTCCACTCCCCGTCATCGCAACGCGATCAAAACGAAAACCATTCAGCCAGTCCTTGAAAAGAGAAAGTTTTGGCGCAAGTGAAAAAGCAGCAGACTCAAGATCGTTCCTCCAAACATTTTGCATATCCAAAGCATCGATGCGAAGAGTTTCATAAACCTGGCGGGTCGAGAGCCTGAAAGGAGGAATCGCAAGCCATCCTTCTCCCCGCATTGCCGCTAAAGAAGCGACATGTTCACCACGCCCAGAACAATAGGCAGTCCCTGTAGAAAAGAAAAAAGGAACATCAGAGCCGAGCTCTGCACCAAGTGCAGAAAGCTCAAGGGAAGTTGCCACTCTGCCTGCTAAGAGATTGATTCCCCAAAGAAGCGTTGCAGCATTGCCACTTCCCCCACCAAGACCCGCCTCCATTGGGATGCGCTTCTCTAAATGAATCCGCAGAGGCATGTCAAAAGAATAACGCTTGCGAAAAAGAGAGAGCGCCCGGATCACAAGATTAGTCTCATCAAGTGGTAGCCTCGGATCGCTACAGGAAAAAAGATCTTTAGAATGGGGTTCTATAAGAAGAGTATCAAAGAGATCGATCGCCTGGAGAAGCGTTTCGATCTCATGATACCCATCCGCGCGCTTGGAAAGCACGCGGAAGAAAAGGTTGATCTTCGCAGGAGAAGCGAGTTTCAAGAAGAGATCTGCTGCTCAGCTTCAGGGATAACCTGCAGAGAACATGCGGTAACAACGCCCTCTTTCAATTTGAAGGAGATCGTGTGACTTCCCGTCGCTTTGATCGGATGAACAAGTTGCACTTGCCGTCTCTCGATCGCGACGCCCTGCTCTTGGAGCAGCTGAACAATATCTGCTGCTGCTACAGAGCCATACATGTGCCCTTCCGGATCTACTTTTACGCGCGTCTCCAGAGCAAGAGCCGCTATCTTTTGAGAGAGCTCCTCCGCTTCCTCTCGATCGACAACTGCTTGCTGAGCTCTTTCGGCGCGTAAACGCTCCTGCTTGCGCAACGTGTGCGGAGTGGCAAAAACGACGAGTCCTTGTGGCAAAAGAAAGTTGCGGACGTAACCAGGACGAGCCGTGACCACTTCCCCTTTCTTCCCCAAATTTTCAACATCTTGAAGCAAAAGTAATGCCTGTTTCATCTCCTCACTCCCTCGCCACAAAAGGAAGAAGGGCCATATAGCGCGCCTGCTTGATCGCCTTCTTCAATAATTTTTGATAATACTGAGAAACGCCAGTCAGACGACGAGGAAGAATCTTCCCTCGCTCTGTCACAAACTGCCTCAGTGTCTCCACATCCTTATAGTCAATCCCTTTGGCTTTAGCTACGGTAAAGGGACAGCTTTTTTTCCTTTTGATAAAAGGAGGGGCTTCAGGGGAAAAAGCTCCGCCTGCTGAGGAGGTCTCCTCATTTTGTTCTCTTCTCATTGTCCTACCTGGGGTTTAATGGGTACAAATTCTAAATTTTCAAGTACATGCTCTGTGCGGAGCGTCATGAAGCGAATCAGATCTTCGTGTAGCTGGTACTCTTTCCAGAGCTCCTTAACCGCTACAGTAGGAAGAGAAAAATAGAGAACATAATAAAATCCCTCTCTTTTCCCATCGATCTCATAAGCAAGACGGGTACGCCCTCTCTCATGGATCTTGTGAATTTCTCCGCTTTTAGCCGCAATACCATCAGTGATTTTGGCAAAGGCTTTTTTACGCGACTCTTCACTCAACGTCGCACTGAGGATATACATCCCCTCATATAATTGCTTTCGCTCACGCGCCATCTTTTACTCCTGTGCTCGGGTTTGATGCATTTACAAAACGCATCGCACTATTATTTCCCTGTTCTATCCATATCTCAATGGCTCGAACAGCCTTTTCTACTACTTCAGGAAGAGCCTTTTGCTCTTCACTGGAAAATCGGCCAAGTACATACTCGGCCAAATCCTCACCGCCTCGTCCGACTCCCAAACGGAGGCGCACATACTCTCTTGTTCCCAAATAGGCCTCGACGCTCTTCAGCCCATTGTGTCCGCCACTTGCCCCCTCGGTGCGCATCCGCAGCTTCCCTAAGGGAAGCTCAACATCGTCCACTACAACGAGAAGCTCCGAAGGAGTCAACTCCTCCTCACGAAGCGCTGCCGCCACAGAGAGGCCGCTCTCATTCATGAAAGTGGCAGGTTGAAGAAGAAGAACCTGCTCACTCTCTATTTCTCCTACAGCTCCCCGTCCTCTCCACTTCCTTTTGCTTTGAAAAGAAAGTCCATGCTTTTCAGCAAGGCGAGTCACTACAAGAGACCCAAAGTTATGCCTGGTTCCCTCATACTCAGAGCCGGGATTTCCCAATCCCACTATGAGGAGGGCGGCCTTCATGCCTTCTTCGCAATCACAACAGCAACCTCATTCATCTTACCAAGAGGTCGCACACCAGAAGGAATCGCAATATCGGAAAGGCGCTTCACCGCTGCGACGCCCATCTCGCGCACATCAATAGTAAAGTTCTGTGGAATCGCATCGGGCAGACAGCTCACTTTCAGATAGCGAATAACCTGACGAACAAACCCACCAAGCTTTACCCCAGCGCAATCCATAGTCCCGGCAAGCTGAATGGGCACGCGTACCTGCAGAGGCACTCCCTGAGCCACCTCGAAAAGATCGATATGCTCAATAACGTAGCTTGTGCGATGGTACTGGATCTCTTTTACGAGAACGCGCAGAGTTTTTCCTTCGTGCTGCAAGGTCAGTAGTTTTGTCGAAAGGGTGTTGCGCTCAAGTACGCGCAGCATGCCATTTATTTCTTCCTGGCTAAGATAAAGAGCAACCGGCTTCGCACGCGGTCCATAAAGAATCGCAGGAATTTTTCCTTCTCTGCGTGCCCGAGAGAGATCTCCCTTCTTTCCAATTTCTCTTGAATAACCTGTCAATTGCATATTCCTTCATCCTTTTTTAAAAGCGCAGCAAGCAAGGGAGCACAAGAGACCACAGTCTCCTTTCTCCCGGCTGGCTGCGCGATTGAGTCGGTGACAAAGAAGCGATCCAACCCTGCTATAGGATCCGGACCGGAAAAAAGCCCATGCGTCACAGCGCCTACAACAAGACGAGCCCCTCTCTCTCTACAAATGCGCGCCGCCATCTCTAACGTGTGCCCTGTAGAGCAGATGTCATCGACCAAAACTACTTCTCTACCCTCTACCCTTCCAATCAAGGCCTCTGCCTCAACTCTCTCCGCATTCAGCCTCTTTTTATGCACAAAGGCCAAGTGCGCATCCAAATCCTCCGCGAACTTTCGCGCAAGTCGGTTTCCTCCTATATCGGTCGAGACCACTACAGGACTCTTTAACTGCAACTCCCGAAGAGCGCTCACTAAGAGCGATCTCCCGGAGAGATTTTGCACGGGAATTGAGAAAAACCCCTCAATCTGATCCGTATGCAGCCCCAACGTCACAACCCGGCAAACTCCAGCCGCCTGCAACATATCCGCCACAAGCCTCGCCGTAATCGGCACAAGCTTATCGTCCCTTCTATCCTGGCGAGCATAGGGATAATAGGGCAAAAGAGCTGTAATCCTTCGCGCGCCGGCTCTTTTGAGCGCATCCACCATCACCAGGAGCTCCATCAGGTAATGATTGGGGCGGTGTGCCGGAGATTGCAACAGAAAGATCTCTTTCCCCTGCACTTCTTCCAGAATCTGTACCCCGATCTCTCCATCAGGAAAATGCTCGATTCGGCTTCTTCCAGGGGAAATACCGAGCTGTAGAGCCACCTCTTCCGCTAAGCGGGGGTGGGACGAACCTGCAAAGAGTCGCAACTCATCCTCAACATCTTGGGGCGGAAGGATTCGAACCCTCGAATGGCGGTACCAAAAACCGCTGCCTTACCACTTGGCTACACCCCAAAAAAAACAGCACCATCTTACTCAAGAATAGACTAATTTTGCAAGCAGGGCATTTTGATGAAAAAGAGTTGATAGGATGTTTCCCTCGAGGAAAGTGCAAGGCGTCCGATGCAGGCAACCACGCAGTAGTTGTCGAAGCAGGACAACGCAGCAATTTCCCGAGAGAAACTCCCTATCAACTCTTTTTCATCAAAATGCCCTGATTTTGCAAGCACCCTTGCGGGATAAAGCCATCTTTAGGCACTCTATACCCATTCCAAGCAAGGAGTATTTACTATGGTTTCTTCTTTTTTCTTTGCACAGGCAAACCAGCCTGGAGCAGGTGGCGGGATGATGCAGACTTTAATTATTGTGGGACTTGCCATTCTTTTTTTCTATTTCATTCTCTGGCGCCCCGAGCAAAAACGGCGCAAGGCGGCAGAGCAGATGCGCAGTAGCTTAAAAAAGGGAGACCGCGTTACGGCTATGGGGATCGTTGGCAAAATCGATCGCATTCAAGAACAAACTGTAGTTCTAAAAATGATTGATGGCGCAAAGATCGAAGTACTCAAGGCAGCCATCACAGAAGTTCAACCTGGCTCTGGAGAAGAAGAGTCCGGTTCTTAATTCTCTGACATTCAAGCCCCCCCCCCGCATCAGGGGGACGGGCCAGATATACCTAAAATGGTTCAAGAGTTG
>JAGWKO010000067.1 GCA_028873295.1 Verrucomicrobiota bacterium | reverse complement strand
AATAGTGCATAAAATGTTTTAACACTACAGCAGGCGAAAGATAAATATCATGAGCCCGTTGCCTTAATTGGGCACGACGGGTTCTAACGAGGGGGGGACCGAGCAATCGGTTCCTCTACTCACTCACATCCTTCCCATCATGTTTTCTTCCTGAGACCAAAGGCCAGTTGTCAACTCTTGAACCATTTTGGGTATAGACCTCAGTTACGCAAGAGGTCTAATGTTGACAGAGCACTCAGTTACGCAATAGGTCTAATAGTGCCTCCTGCGGCGGTAAAGCCCTTGAGTTTTCTTTCTCCTTGAGGGGAGAGGCCTTCTGTAAAGAGATAGAGTTCATCCACCCCATCCCATTCTTCGTTTAAAAAAGGTTCTGGAATGATGCGGAGCGGTTTTTGGTGAAGGAGCCTGTCGATGCTTTGCAGAAGAGAGGGAGTGAGGTTTTTCTGCTCCGGAAAAAGGAGGGCTTGGCTGAGGCGTTCTGGCGGGAGGATGCAGGTCCTGTTCCAACGATCAGAGCTCCATCCCACAAGATCCTCTGCTCCAACGCGGAAATATTCGTAGCGCTCTTTGGAGAGAAGGTGGTGTCTTTCTGCGCTGCTTATGTTGTCTGCTTTTTCAAAGAGAAGGTGGATAGGCAGTTCATCAGGGAGGGCATGCGCGAGTTTTTGCCAGTAGTAGGCAAAGGCATCTGCCACAAAGAGCCTTCGCAGATGATCTTCTGCAAGAGGTGGCGCCTCCTTTTTCCACTCTTCCCAATTGTTTTCCTGATGTGCTGTCCAGTGAAAGGGGATTATTTCGCTGCCTCGGTAGAAAGAGGCTCCTATTGTTTTTTCTTGATAGAGTGGCCACACTTTTTCCCGGAAAAGAGAGAGAGCAAGGGAGAGTTCCTGGAAGGGGAGCTCCTCTTCAAGGGGAAAGTCGATCTGCAGATCGAAGTGCCAAAAAAGAGCCTTTTCCTCCTCGTTTGGGAGGAGCTGTGTCCAATTGAGGTCGCTTTTAGGGGAGCAGGGGAGGGTAATATAGTTCATCTTTTTTGAAAGTGTATGAGGTGGATGGATTTTCCCTTCTGTTTCCAGAGGTCGAGGAAAAAAGAGCGCCCATAATCTTCGGGGTTACATTTGTAGTGAGGAGAGGGAAGAAGCGCGCGCCAAAAGGGGCTTGTCGTCAGGGTGGTGACGATCTCATTTGCATAAGGGGGATCGTCTGTCACAAAAAAACCCTCGGCGCCCGAGAGGAGAAGCTCTGCTGCTTCATCAACAAAGGGCCTTTGGAGAAGTCGATGTTTTGCATGGCGCTTTTTGGGCCATGGATCTGGAAAATTCACATAAAGGCGTGAAATAGTCTCTTTTGGCAGATAGTGCCTTGCAAAGAGCCTTGCATCGCCGCAAAGCACGAAGAGGTTCGGGATTCTCTCTCTCTGCAGACACCCCCAGATCTTGCGCGCTCGATCAAAGCGAAGCTCCAGGGCCACCCAATTCAGATCGGGCTCCTCTTTGGCCTTTTGGCAGATCCATTGGCCATTCCCACTACAGCACTCAAGCGCTACAGGACGATCATTGCCAAATAACCTGTCATCATTCCAGGGGATTTTTTGCCAATTCTCATGCCCGTCATAAAGAGAGGGGAGATAAAAGAATTTTTCCAGAAGGACCGGGCGTCTTTCTTCCCAACTGAAGGGGATCCTAAGTTCCATGAGAGATAGAATATAGAAGACTAGTCGATCTCTTCAAGATCTTCTTTTTTATTATGAATTATTTGTGAGTTAGAAGTTTTAGGAATAATTGTCGGATGAAGATGTTTGGGCATGATGCGATAGCGCGGATCTTCTTTTGGTTTAAAAACGCGGCTCATTCGACTCATGTACGATGATGTTTTGGCGCCAATCAGGAGCGCCCTTTTGCGACCGTTAATCTCTGGAGAATCGAAGTCGAAGGTTTTGGAAATATCGATTTTTCCAAGGTTCCACCAGTTGACGCGGAAGGGCAAGCAGGCCATTTGATAGCCAAACTCTCCTTGCCATTTGTTTGATTTGTAAGAAAAATAGAGTGTTGCGGTAGGGACCACTATACCAATGTAGATCGAAGTAAGCAGTAGTGTTGCAAAGGGAAGAAGCGGAGTGATAATTCGCGTTAACCGGCTCTTTTTAACAGCGCTTTTGGGAAGAAGCTGCAGGGCGGATGGAATGGCTCTGAACCTGTTTGTTTGATAGTTTAGACCGAGTTTTTTGCTTCCTTTAATTTTTCCGTTAGGGTGTATCCCTATGCGTGCATCTTTAGATACTTGATGCTGAATATTAAGCGCAGAGAGAAAGAGATGTTTGTAGTGATGTTTGTGACATAGAGAATAGGGCTTAGTGCTGTTCCATTCATGGTTGCTGTTGTGAATCAGAAGATGGTTGACAGTGGAAATACCCGCCGCAATAGAGGTGCGGTCAATCACGCTTTTGCAATGATGGACGATGGGAATTCCGCAGAGTTTGCTAAGAAAGTCAACAAGGAACAGGCGTTCATGAACGGCAAGGGGATTAAGGCGGTCTTTATCCTCTAGAATGTTAATAATGTCCTTTGCTCTATTATCATTAAGTCTTTGTGCATGCTCAATCAGTTTCTGATAGCCAGTGTCGTTGATCGATCGCTCTATTTCCAGTCCGGAAACATCGTCGGGAAGAACGTCAGTAAATCGGCTCCAAAAGCTAAGCGTATGGTGCACATGAATGGGATGGAGTTGTACTTTGCATTCTTCCTTTCCGTTCTGGATAGAGATCTCTTGCCCATCCACTGTTTTTAAAGCCGCAATCTCATTGAGGAGAGCTGCTCTTTCATTGAGCAGGCTTGGATTTTGTAGCGTTCCTCCGTTGGTGAGCGAGTTCACGACATAGGTGAGGTGATAAACCCCACGTTCGTCTTGTGGAATGGCAATCTTTCCAAGTTGTCGCTCCTCCAGGAAAATATCGATTCCCTGCTGCTTGGCAAGGGTTGCGTTGTCTGCGCGTCCTCCATAAAAGATAGATCCATTTTTGTCGTGTAAAACTCGAGCCATCATCGAGCTGTCTGTTGAGCGGTCCTTACTTGCGGCGATCGCGTGATGCACTTGGCGTGAGATTCCCTGAGAGTCCCTATATGTTTTCCCTTCGAGCTCATTTTGGTGAAAGTATCTGTTTGTGAAATAAAATCTGCTATTTTCATTCAGTCCTAACATAGACTTGGAGAGCTTGATCTTGGCCCTCATGTCCTGACGGGGAATATCGCTATAGCAGACATGATCAATTGTCGGTTTTATGGGGCCATTTAGAGGGATGCGTCTTTCTACCTCTGCATTTAACATCTCCTCTCGAGATGGATGCTCCGGTTCGCCATCCACAATCGGTTCTTTTATTGGGACTCTCTGGATTCTCGTCGTGGTTCTTGCGTTTTTGTAGACAACGTCTTCCCCAAAGAAATAGCTGTGATGTGCTTTTGAGTGATCGACAGCATCTGTCGTCTCCTCTCTTTTCTTGGGATCGGTTAGCTCAACCATCCATGCGGCCCATCCGAGTACGATTTCTCTGTACCTATGGTTCATATACGCCCGCATTTCAGAGAGCCTTTTCAGTCCTCTGTGAACGGCAGATTCAACGCGCGAATAGAGTGTAGGTCGCCTTCTATAGCGGTTTCTGTGCCGAAAAACTTGACTACTTGGTAGTTGGAATGAATCTAATTTAAACATCGCAAACAACTAACGTTAATAATGTTTAATTATACAATAAAATAAGTTTAATTTCAACGTTAATTTATTTTTTTTATGATAGGCGGTATAATGTCGCGTTGATTTGTTGGATCGATATGGCGTTTAAATCTCCTTTCTCATTTACGGTGAATGGAATAGGACATTCGCTGTTGTATTCAAATGCAGTTATTCCAAGTGCTGTTATTTTAATGTCTATTGAGGCGATTATATTGTTTGTTCTGTTTTCGCAGATTTTTATTGGAAGTATTTTGTTGATTCTTTTTATATACCATTCGAGGGGTCCTGTTGATTCTATTTCTTTAGTATTAAAGGAAAGTTTACCATCTTCGAGTGTAATATTTCCTTTTATAGTCCCTTCATATTTATTTACAATATTATTGAAATTATATGTACCTGAATAGGTGCCTGCAACATTTTGGGGGAGGATGCCCTGCTTTTGCTCTTCAACCCTAACAAGAGGGGTATCGTTCTTGGTTATGGGTTCTGTGATTGGGGTAACAGCCCTCGTGGGTGGATCGGTTAACTCTGGAGAAGGAGGGGGGTCTACAGATCCTATAGGAGCCTCTGTTGTCGATGTTTCTTGTTGTTGAGGCGTTTCATTGATCAATCCTGTATTTATAGGGGAAAGGGGCCTTTGAATCGGAGCTCCGCCTGCCTGTATAATTGATGGAGTTTCTCCTGGTTCTGACGTGGGCGTGATTTCTTTGTTTGAAATATCTTCTACTTTAATTAACTTTCTATTTTCTGTGACATTAAAAATATTTACATCGCATTCGGTCACGCTAAATAGTTGAGTCAGATAGTTCCGGGCCTCACACAACCATGTCAGACATCTGTGCACAATAGATTGAATGCGGTTATATACCTGTTCTGCTAGGTATGTCACGCCGGAGCTTGTTTTTTGCGCACATCGATCACTACAAATAGATGAAATTCCGTTCATAATTACATTATGTGCAAAATAACTAATATTTTACGTTGATCTCATATACCCAAACAAGATGAAGAGTTGACAACTGGCCTTTGGTCTCAGGAAGAAAACATGATGGGAAGGATGTGCATGATACGCATGATAAATTTATCATGCGTATCATGCACATCCTT
>JAGWKO010000066.1 GCA_028873295.1 Verrucomicrobiota bacterium | reverse complement strand
ACATGATGGGAAGGATGTGCATGATACGCATGATAAATTTATCATGCGTATCATGCACATCCTTCCCATCATGTTTTCTTCTTGAGACCAAAGGCCAGTTGTCAACTCTTGAACCATTTTGGGTATACTGATGCAACTCACAGCGCGGCGGCGAGGATGCCCAGCAGTTCGTTGTGATCGCAGCCTGTTTTGGATAGAGCAGCGGCAGCATTCTTTAAGGCAGTTTTGAATTGATTTGCATCCAGTATTGCACCTGCAACTCTAAGGAGCTCTTCCTGATTGATTTTTTTGTCAGCCATTGCATGGATAGCTTCTCTTAGAGCAACGTCCTGTGTTTGTCGGTTTTGTATTCTGGATGCAACCGCGAGTAACTCTTTTGAACTGTAACCCTGCCCAGCCATTATAATCATGGCATTTTCTAAAGTTAACTCGCGCTCGCTCGGCGCTTCTATCGCATTTGCAACTGCCAGCAGTTCTTGACCGCAACGACCTCTTTTTGCCATCTCATGTACGATGTGATTCAAAGCGCGGTTGCGCTGAAATTTGTCTGTTATCTTGTTCACAATTGCAGCTGATTCGTTCAGGGTGACGTTGTTCTTTGCCATTGTGATTGTGATGTCTACTAAACACCGATTGCGCCGCCAGTTGCTGTGTATTTTGTCTGCGACCGCAAGAAGAGTCTCCTGGCTGGCGCCTCTTGCAGCCATTGACCGTGCGGCTTCTGTTAAAGCAGAGCTGCGAACTTCCTCGTCCTGTATCTCATTTGTAACCGCAAAGAGCGTCTCCTGATTAACCATCGCGCATGCCGCAGCTGTTAAAGCTGCATTGTGCTGTTCCTTGTTTTGTCGTATTTCGTTTGCGACCGCAAAAAGCTCTTTCGGACTGCGGCCTCTTTCAGCCATCACACGCACGGCGTTTCGCAAGGCAAGAAAGCGATGCTGTTCGTCCTCTACTGTGTTTGCAATCACAAGAAGCTCTTCCTGGCTGCGGTCTTCCATAGCCATTACATGCAGGACGTTCATTAAGGCAAAGTCGCGTTGCGCCCTGTTTTGTATCTTGTTCGCAGTTGTAAGTAGCTCCTGTGAGCTGCGGCCTTTTTCGGTCATCGTATGCAGAGCATTCATTAAAACAAAACCGCGCCGCTTTTGATCCATTATCAAGTTTGAAATTGCAATCAGCACCTCTGGACTGATGCTTCCTTTGGCCATTGCGGCATCTCTCAGGGAAAAGCCGCGCTGCCGCTTTGCTTGGATCTCATTTGCAAGTACAACCAATTCTTCCAGGCTGCGGTCTTGCTGAGTCATGGCGCTGATGGTCTCCGCTAAAGCAAAGTCGCGTGCTTCCGGATTTTGTATCTCGCTTGCGATTGCAAGGAGATCTTCCTGGCTGCGGGACCTCTCAGTCATCATGCGCATGGCGTTTCTTAATACCGAGTCTCTCTTTGGCGTGTCTTTGATGTTGTTTGCAACAGCAAGCAGTTCTTCCGGACTATAGTCTCTCCTGCTCATCGCATGCACGATATCTGATAGAGTCGAATAGCGCTCCGGCCAGCACTTTATCTCATTTGCAACTGTAAGTAACGTCTCTTGACTGCGACCCTTTTCAGCCAGCACAAGCGCGATCTCGTTTAAAGCCACATCGTGTCGCCACCTGAGGCTCATCCCGTTTGCAACAGCAAGTAGTTCTTGCTCGCTGCTGCCAGTATAAGCCATCGCTAAAAGGACAATATTTAAGATCTGGTCGCCCTCTTCTGGCACCTTAAGAGCCTTTGCGATTTCAGATGCTGAACCAAAGTCTCTCAAGAGAATCAGCGCAGGCGGTTTCTTATCTAACCGCAGCTCTTGATCTTGACAAATCTGGCTGGCCGTCTGCCTCTTCAATGAGAGGGGCATGCAGGATACCATTTTCGTGACTGCGGCGCATTTCGACATTGGCGCATGGACAAGAGTCGCTCCGATCCATTTCAACGCCGACTCGGTCATTGCCAATTGAGAATTAAGTGCTACTGTAACAAACTTTGATTCCCAATAAGATTTGCAATAATCCGCAGTGTAAATTTTTGCGTAATATAACACTTCTTCACCCATCCATTTGCAAACTTTTCGGCAGCGAGCCAGTTCATTGTCTTTAAGGTAAGTGAAGCAGTGGACGAGCACTTCTCTCGGCAAAGAGGATAAATGAGTGTTAGGTGATAATGCATTCATATTTGGAATATTTTATCACAATAAATAAAATATGTAAATGCAATTTATTATATAGTAAAATTTTATTTTTGCTCTTCCTGAAGTAAGCGGGAAAGCGCTTCTCCAAATTCTTTCTGAACCCATCCCTGAACATCTTTAATGGGTTCCATGAGAGGGAGGTCTGCGCGATTCCTTAACGATCTGATTGTAAGCGAAGGAGAGTCTAGAATTTCTCGATGGTTATCAAATTGAGCGATTAGTTTGCTTTCACCATTGTGCAGGCAAAATTCGATGGGGCTTCTGCCTCCATGAAAGCGTGCGATCAGGGCATAGGGCGAGGGGTTGGGAAGGAGAATGCAGTGGCCTTGGAGGTAAGAGGGAACCTCTCCGCTGAGGTAGTGAAAGATTGTGGGGAAGATGTCCATTTGGGAGACAACGCTTGGGGGATTTGCGGCGATTCGATTGCCCAATTTCATGTAGAGGGGGATGTTTGTCTGCTCATGCGTGAGGTGAGAGCCGTGGAAAAGATGGCCATGCTCGAAAAACTCCTCTCCGTGATCTCCTGTGACGACTATGATGCTCTGTCCAAGATCCTGGCTGTTTACAAACTGTCCAAAGAGAGAATCGACATAGGAGATTGCATTTCTGTAGCGATTTTTGATCTCTTCGATGGATCGAGAGGATTGAAAGAGTTGGAAATAACCTGTTGCGGGACAGTAGGGAGTAAAGGGGGGAGAAAAGTCTTCGGCCCAGGCATAAGGGAAATGCGTTGCGTCAAGGAAGATGAGAAAGCATTGTCCCTCTCGCATTTCTGGATTTTCTCTGAGATCTCTTTGCAGGGCCTCCAGGGCTGCCAGGTCGCTTTTTGCTGCATTCTGAGGAGGCGGGTGAGGGAAGGTCTGTATGGAATCGAGGCATCTGTTTCCTTCTCCAAAGAGAATGCTCTCCATGCTGTAGTAGCCGAGATCTGCTGATGAGTAGAGGCGAATCGTGTAGCCCCATTCTCTGAGTTGTCTGAGAGCTGGACTTCCCTCATTGCCGTGAGTCATGTTCCAGAAAAAGGGATATTCCGAATAGAAGATGGAAAACCAGGAGATATGAGAGCCATTGCCATTGGAAAGAGCAAGATCGAAGGAGTTGTTCTCTTCTTTGAATTTGAAGAGGTGGGGGGCGATGTGAGGAGTGATGCAATCTGCGCGCAGACTTTCGATGATAAAGAGGTAGATATTGGGACGCTGTTTCAAGTGAGCAGAAGTGCTGATATCCGGTGCTGGAGGAGGGGCAAGTGCGGTTCCTAGAGGAAAGTGAATCGTCTCTGGACGAAGAAAGGTCCACTTCCAGGGAAGGGATTTGAGGAAGCTGGTGTAAGAGTCGGGGTGGATCACTCGGGAGGCTGTGATGTCCCAGAAAAAGAGAGAGAGGAGAATACATACGAATGTTTGGAGCGCCCACTCTTTGCCAATGAAAAAGGGTTTTTCTTGTGCTATGAGGTGTAGAACGTTGTAGAGAGCAATACCGATAAAGGGAAGAGTAAGTAAAAAGAGACCTCCCAGGACCCAGATCCAAAGGGGAACTCCCGAGGCATCTAAAAGATAGGCAAAGTGTGTGAAGCTCTCATGCAGTACAAAGGCATCGAGCGTCTCCCAGACAGTGAGATCGAGGAGGCGGTCTAAAAAGAAATCGACGCCATGGATTGTAAGCAGGAGAAATGTAATTGCAACCATGAAGCGCGAAAGGCTCGTGTTAAAATATTTTGAGACAATCGTGCAAAGGAGGGCGAGAAGCATCGTTTCAAGCGCTGTCTGTCCAGCTGCATAGAGAAGAAAGAAGGTGCGCGAGCCGTGGAGACTTTCTTTGAGAAGAATCGAGGTCGCAGAGAGGAGGAGGAGCAAAACGAAAAAAAGGAAAAAGTAGGGATAATTGACGATAAAATTTTTCTTGCCCGCTTCTTGCATCTGAACCTGATTTCCATATAATGGGTGTCTTAAGATTTTGCAATCGCATTATGAACTGGGTCTCTTCCTTTCAGCTTTTTCTTTTCGATTTTGATGGTCTGCTTGTTGATACGGAGCGACTTCATTTCAGGGCCTATCGAGAGGCGCTGCAAGAGCGCGGCCACTTTCTCGACTGGGACTTTTCTTCCTATTGCCGCTATGCCCATCTCGAGGCAGACTCTCTTAAAAAGGCGCTGATTGGGCGTTTCCCCGTGCTTTCACTCGACTGGTCCTCTTTTTATGAGGAGAAGCGCTCTCGTTATCTCTCCTTGATGAATGAGGGCCAACTTGAGCTCATGCCTGGAGTGGAACGCCTTCTTTTTCTTCTCACAGAGCGTGGTGCCAGGCGCTGTGTGGTGACTCACTCGCCGCGTGCTGCTGTGGAAAGGATCTGTTCAAAGCTGCCCCTCCTGCATATGATCCCTCACTGGATCACTCGTGAAGACTACAAAGAGCCCAAACCCCATCCCGAATGCTACCGAAAGGCAATTTCTCTCTATGGGAAGAAGGGAGATCGGATCATTGGCTTTGAAGATAGCGTGCGGGGATGGACCGCTCTTTCTCAAACAGAAGCCCTCCCCTTGCTGATCTGCTCGGACACTCATCCTCAACTCCGCTGGGCCCAGGGGGCTCTGCATTTTGCTTCCTTTATGGAAATCAATGAAGGGAAGCTTCTTCTGGAGTTTTGACAAATTT
>JAGWKO010000018.1 GCA_028873295.1 Verrucomicrobiota bacterium | reverse complement strand
CCTTTCTAGACATCCTTATCAAGCATATCATGCAAATCCTTCCTATCATGCTCTTCTTGCCTTGAGCAGCGTTTTTTTACGACACTTCCTGCAACTTTTCTCATTAAATCCTAGTTCTTGCTGTCAACTCTTGAGGTTGTTTGTGTATAACAGAGCACTAGCAACTTGAGTTATTAGAAATCAACTTTTGCCATTATGTTCAGCCCCTGCAGGTAGAGATTGCCAGAAGAACTGCCAGTGCTGGAAAAGGCAGCATCCAATAACTGCCGCATTACATTTTGATTCCAGAAGACGAGAAAGTCATAGTTTGCCGAAACATCGAGATGGTACGCTTCCCCTCCAAGATACATGCCCCATCCGGTTCCGAGACTGAGTTCCAGTTCAGGAGTCAGAGTGCTGATTGTGCTTGGGAACTTTTCTCGAATCGCGGGTGAATAGTTTGTAACATATTCGTAATGCTCGACTAAGGTGAATGCGGTGTAAAGAGCTGCAGCAGCAATCGTTCCCTGAATACGAGTGCCCGCGCCGAGAAGGCAATGAAATTCACCGCCAAACCGAGGACCAAGTAACCATGCATGTGACTGATTTTTGGAAACGCCAAGAGGGTTACCTGTAAGTAACGGTAAGGGCATATGGATATCCAAACTGTTTCGAATCCATGCAGTTCGCAGTCCAAAGAAGGGAAGGATGATGCTTTTTCTCCCCTGATAGTAGGGGCTGGAGGCTGTCAAATCTCCAATATCCATACCCAGCTGCCACTCTGAGGAGATGCGATTCCCGTAGAACTTCCCGAGTAAAAGGGGAGGATAAAACCAGTTTTCTGCATCCCAAACGCTTACTGAGCCCGACTCCGCCCCTACTTCAAGCGGCGGTGCATTTTTATGCATATTCTGTGTCTGCCGTATCCAGATATACTGACCGCTTACTTCCCATTCCTCAAACACGGCGCCAAGGCCAACTTTAAACGCAGGACTGTAACCAAAGCTCTGTGAAATCACCTGTCCATACGCAGGTGGACTCACAGTAGTTCCCCCCGGCAATGCAACCCTATTATTAGCAAGACTTAAGCCATCGAGGCTCGCATAATAATAAAGAAAGGAGAAGTCAAAAAAGACATCGGAGGCAGCATCATCTCTTTTGAGTTTCGTAATAGCAGATGGGCTATACCCTTCCGGTATGCATGTGGGGAGCGCTTCGTCTCCTTGATGGAAATCTGTAGAACACTTCTCTTTCTTTTTTGACGAAGGCGAAAACACGTCGGCAAACAGCGTTACGCAAACCAGTGTCATTGCAATGGGAAAAATTTTGAACATATTAAAAACCCAAGTTTAATGAAATGTATGGCCCCATTAGAGAAAAATCGCTGTTTACATAATCAAAGGTGCGAGCATAAACCCCTGTAGTGGCATTATGAAGGCTTCCTACAGGCGGTAAGGCGACTTCGCTTGCGAGCACTATGGTGCGGATTGCATTGATATATGTTTGCACTCGATACCCAGCCTCGATCATAACCAAAGTATGCTTGCGGGGCCTGCACTCATAGAGAAATCCAATCCTGTTATCAAAACCGGGAACAATGCCATTTTTGTTGTATACAGTTGTGGACTGGTTATTTGGGTTGTGGCTCTCGGAGATCAGCTGTGTAGAGGTCGTTCTGTATTCTGTATTCGTTGTGAAGACACCGGCAAATATGGAGGCAAGCCCCTTCCATGTAAATTTGAAGCATTTAACGATCTCATAGTCCAGGCAACAGCCCAGCTGGGGACCGCCCCCAATGAATTCCGAGGAAGTGTAATCCCTTCGAGCCACATCACCGCCGGAATAGTGAAAGGTCAGATCCTGAACTAAACGGAAAAAACCGGCTCCCGCAGAGAGATTCAGTGCAAAATATTTGCCAAATTGGACACGAGATCCATAGTCCGCATTCACCTCATCAAAATGAAAGACGACATCTCCAGACATGTCCTTGAAGAAGAATGCATCCGGACCGACCTCATAGAAGGGGCCGACCATAAAGGAATCCTCTGCGACATTAAAGGAGCTGCTGTCTCCCGACGTGTGAAAACGTTCCCAATCTACAGATAAAAAAGATTTTGCCATGGGAAAGACTCCCATTAGTCCCAGATCAAATCCAAATTGTAAATCCGGCGAAATTGATGGAACAGTCCAGCTTGGAGATAAAGCGCTGCCTGTTATTCCGTAATCGAAAAAAGTAGCCTGTGCTCCGTAGTTGAGATTGTTTGCAAGAGGTTGCATGATCAAGGCGGAAAAATTGAGAGCCACGTAACAGTCAGGTGGTGTCAAAGTAATGAGAGAGCAAGGTTTTTCATTGCTATTTTCTACTTGGGAAACAGGCTTCTGGACGGCTAAGGCCTTCCCGAGAAAAAGAACGAGAAAAAGAAATGAGAGTCGCATTATTCCCTTGTAGTAAAATACAGAATTTTCTGTCAAACTGTCATCAAAATGACCCAAAAATTAGCATTCGATCCAATCTCTCCCACCTATGACCGCATCAACCGCATCCTCTCTTTCGGTCAGGATCTTTCATGGAGGCGCTTTGTCGCAAAACAGCTCCCCACCAATATTCCCTTAACCCTTCTCGATCTTGCAGCAGGCACTCTCGACCAACTGATCGCCTGCATGGAATCTCCTGCACAAATCCAGTCTGCAACAGCAATCGATCTTTCTCCTCGCATGCTGGAAGTTGGCAGAGCAAAGATTGCTGACAAACCCTACAAAGACCGCATCTGCTGCCTCACTTCGGATCTGCATCAGCTTCCTTTCCAGGACAATTCCTTTGATGCAATCACACTTTCTTTCGGCATTCGCAATGCTGCTGACCCCAAACGCGCTCTTACAGAAATCGCGCGCCTTCTTAAACCAAAAGGCAGAGTCCTCATTCTGGAATTCTCTCTTGCCCCTTATCCATGGCGTCCCTTTCATCTCTTCTATCTTCGCTACCTCCTCCCTTCTATCGGGAACCTCTTCTCTCACAACAGGGAGGCCTACCTCTACCTCAGTAAAACGATTCTCTCCTTCCCCTATGGGGCCGCCTTCTGCTCTCTGCTCCAGGAATCTGGACTAACCTCTCTACGCACTTTCTCTCTTGCCCTTGGCGCCGTGACACTCTACGTCGCGGAAAAATCATGATCTACTGGAGAGATCGCGAAGGAAATCCACCACCTTCTGGAGCGTTTTTTGGAAGAATTCCCTTTAATCAAAAAACGCTACAACTCACACCGCGCAACTCTATCACCTCCCTCCCCTCCCCTTCGCGCTACAAAGTAGTTTCCGACCACTACATCCCCAATAAAAAAGAGTGGTGCCTCACCGTAGAGACTGCTCTCAAGGCGCGTATCCCCAAAGTGGTCCTCGCCCGCCGCCACGTTCTGGAGCTTGAAGAGACCCCCGACCCCCTTGCCCTTCTTGCAGCCCTACAGCCGCGTTCTGAAGGGGCCTATCTCTTTTGCTGGGCAGATGCCAATGAAGCCTTTCTCGGAGCGTCTCCCGAGAGACTCTTTTGCCGCGAAGGCGATCTTCTACACACAGAAGCAATTGCAGGTACTCTTCCCAAAACCGCTCTCACCTCTTTGTTTGGTGCAAAAGAAGAGAAAGAATGGCGCGCCGTAGAGACCTTTTTACAAACAGCACTCTCTCCCTTCGCGTTCTCTTCTCCTCACTTTTCCTCCCGCAGCATTCATACGACCTACAATCTACAGCATCTCTATTCCTCCGCCTCTATTCTCCTGCGCTCCTCCATATCCACGCAAACGCTCCTCGCCCATCTGCATCCCACACCAGCCCTCTTGGGCACTCCAAGAGATGAAGCTCTCTCCTTTCTTACCAAACATGAAAAGTTTTCTCGCAACTTCTACGGTGGAATCATCGGATGGGAAAAAGGGTCTTCTTCAGAATGGATCGTGGCGATCCGCTCCTGCCATGTTACAAAGAATATTCTTTCCCTCTACACTGGTGCGGGTATTGTTGAAGGATCCGATCCGGAAAAAGAGTGGGAGGAATTGAATCAAAAGGAAAAACTCTATGAAGGCCTTTTTCAATGAGTGACCAGGGGGATGCAGCTTTTCTCATCGATCAATTGATCGCGCAAGGGGTAACACTTTTTTGCATCGCACCTGGAGCGCGCTCTGCTTCCCTCACCTCTTTTCTTGCCAGAGACTCACGCACAGAGACGATTGTGCACTATGACGAAAGAGGCCTTGCCTTCTATGCTCTTGGCTACGGGAAAGGAGCAAAAACACCTGCTGTCATTGTCACCACTTCAGGCTCTGCTGTAGGAAATCTCCTTCCAGCAGTGATGGAAGCATATCACAGCTGTACCCCTCTCATCTTGATCACTGCAGACCGCCCTCCCGAGAGCAGATCATGCGGCGCCAATCAGACAACAGACCACCTTCCTCTTCTCTCCTCTTTTGTGCGCTGGCAGGCAGACCTCCCTCCGACGCTCTCTTCCTCCTATTTCCGCTCTATCGCAGCTCAGGCCTTTTCCCATGCCACCCAAAATCCTCCGGGACCTGTTCACCTCAACGTGCAAATTCGCGATCCCTCCCTCCCCCTTACTTCCTGTCCAAGAGGCGATCCTGTATCCCTTCTCTCTTCAGAAATCGTAGCACCATCCACGCACACTGCTCAGAAAAAAGGATTGATCGTTATTGGAGAAATCCCTTCGTCTCCTCTTCCCATTCTGGATCTTGCAAAGCGACTTCGCTGGCCTGTCTGCGCAGATCTTCTCTCTAACGCACGCGTCTATCCTACAGAAGAGCAGCTTCGCCATCCGGATGAAATCATTGCAGCAGAGCCTCATCTAAAGCCCGATTTTCTTCTTCATTTTGGAACAAGGCGAATCCTAAAAGAGAGCCTTCCCTGGCCTATCGATCTTCACGTAAGTCCCTATCCTTTTCTCATCGATCCAAGTCGCACCGTGAAAGGGCGCGCTTGCTCCAACATCGCCTCTTTCTGTCAGGATTTTTCTGCACCTGCAGCAGATCCAGCCTGGCTTGCAGCATGGAAAAAGGCAGATGCAAAGTGCGCCCCCCCACTCGCTTCGCGGCTTGTTGAGGAGAAAAAGGCAATGGATCTCCTTGCCCAAATCGCTCCGCCGGACACTCTCTTCTTTTTTGGAAATTCCCTTGCCATCCGACTCGCAGACCTCTCTTTTTTTCCAAAATCCCCCTTCGGCTTTGCCGCTAATCGGGGCCTCTCCGGCATCGACGGCAATATCGCAACAGCTGCAGGGCTTGCCAAAGGAGCAAAAAAACGCCTCATCGCCTGGATCGGGGACCAGACAGCGCTGCACGATCTCAACTCCCTACCTCTTCTTCATACGGTAAAGGGGCCCATCACGCTCGTTATCTGTAACAATTTTAAAGGAGCCATCTACTCCGCCCTTCCGCTCCCTTTTGCCCACTGGAGAGAGACTAAAACCCACATTGAAGCTCCGCATTGCTGGACCTTTGAACAGGCTGCCACAATGTTCCATCTCCCCTACTCCTCCTTCGATGCGATTTCTTTCTCCAATTCTTCTCTTGTGGAATTTATACCCGAAAACCTGAATACTGAAAGAAATTTTTGAGAGGCGACATGGAATGGCTTAAGATCGGAAACTACAGCGACATTCGATTTCATAAATGGGAAGGCATCGCAAAGATTACGATCCATCGCCCCCATGTGCGCAATGCGTTTCGCCCACTGACCATAGAAGAGATGCGTCACGCACTGCAGGAAGCAAGAAACGACAACTCGATTGGGGCCATCATTCTGACAGGTGAGGGCAAAGAGGCCTTTTGCGCTGGAGGGGACCAGAAGATCCGCGGCGATGCTGGCTATGTCGATGGACATGGGATAGAGAGACTCAATGTCCTTGACCTGCAAAGAGAGATCCGCTCCTGCCCCAAACCGGTGGTCGCAATGGTGGCAGGCTATGCCATCGGAGGCGGTCATGTGCTTCATCTGGTGTGCGACCTCACCATTGCAGCAGACAACGCAATCTTTGGTCAGACAGGCCCAAAAGTCGGCTCTTTTGACGGCGGGTTTGGCGCAAGTTTTCTTGCGCGCATCGTAGGGCAGAAAAAAGCGCGCGAGATCTGGTTTCTCTGCCGGCAATACAAAGCACAAGAGGCACTTGAAATGGGCCTTGTGAATACCGTCGTTCCTTACGAAGAGTTGGAAAAGACAACCATCTCCTGGTGTCGGGAAATCCTGCGTCATTCACCTATCGCAATTCGCTGTCTCAAAGCCTCTCTCAATGCCGATTGCGATGGGCAGGTAGGCCTTCAGGAACTTGCCGGCAATGCGACCATGCTCTTTTACATGACAGAAGAGGGGCAGGAGGGGCGCAATGCCTTTAACCAGAAACGCTCTCCTGACTTCTCTCGTTTTCCCAAAAGGCCATGAATAAAGCAAAAGCCCTTTTTTTCGCTGCAAGGCCAAAAACCCTTCCCGCCTCCCTCTCTCCTGTCTTTCTCGGAGGCAAGATCGCTCACCTCAGCGGTTCTTTTTCTCCCCTGATCTTCTCTTTGACCCTCCTCTTTGCGCTCTTCATCCAGATCGGGGCAAACTACGCCAACGACTATTTCGACTTTTGCAAAGGCGTCGATACATCAGCAAGAACAGGCCCAAAACGCGCGGTCCAACAGGGCTGGCTCTCCCCTGGGCAAATGTGGCACGCTACCCTTTTCGCCTTTGCTCTTGCACTCCTCTTTGCTACACCTCTGATGTGGCAAGCGGGACTTTGGAGCCTTGCAGTAGCTCTGCTCTGCATTCTCCTCGGCATCCTCTATCCAGGAGGTCCTAAGCCTCTCGGCTCTCTTGCTCTTGGGGAACTGCTGGTCTTTTTCTTCTTCGGCCCGGTAGCGCTCCTTGGCACCTACTTCCTCCAAACAGGTCATCTCACCTCTACCGCCTGTCTGGCGAGCCTCCCTCCTGGCCTTCTCTCCTCATGCATACTCATTGCAAATAACTTGCGCGACTTCACCACAGACATGACCTCAGGTAAAAAAACGCTGATCGTCCGTCTCGGGCTTCCCTTCGGCCGCCATCTCTTCACTCTCTCCCTTGTCTCCGCCTTTTTCTTTTCCCTCCTCCTCTCTCCGCTTCTTGCCATTCCCTTTCTCCTTGCCCCTCCTCTTCTTTTTCTCCTTTACAGTTCCCGTTACCTTCCCCTTCTGCCTGCAACCGCGCTCTTTCTTTCTCTCTACACACTTTTTTTCCTCGGTATCTGATGCCCGCCCATCTCTATTCCTACGCTATCCCCACAACTCTTCCTGATCTTTCCGTTCGACGTGGCCTTATTTTGGAGTGGGATGATGGATGGGGAGAAATCGCTCCGCTCCCGGGCTTCAGCTGTGAAACTCTTGCCGAGGCCCAAAACGAGATACTCTCGCTCCTCCCCTCACTCGGCAAAAAAAAGGCAACCCTTCCCTCCGTGCGCTTTGCAATTCAAAGCGCATCTCTTCCCTTCTCCCCCCTTCCCTTTTCTCATCCTATCGCGCGCTTTCATCCATCAACTCCACCTTGCCCCGTTCAAAAGCTCAAAATTGGCCACCTCTCCGTCTCCGATGCCATCGCTCTTGTTCAAACCATCCCCCAAACTACTCGTCTCCGCCTTGACTGTAACAGAAAGTGGACACTCTCCCAGGCCCTCGACTTCGCGCGTTTTTTTCCGGATTCTTCAAAAGAGCGCTTTGAGTTTCTCGAAGAACCTGTCTTTTCTCTCTCCGACCTCATGCTCTTCTCCAAAAAAACAGATTTCCCTATTGCCATTGATGAATCTTACCGCCTGGATCCACATACTTCGCTTCAAATTCCCTCTCTTCGCGCTCTTGTCATCAAACCCTCCCTCTCCGACCTCCCCTCCTCCCTGCCATCCCACATCTCACTCGTTCTCTCCTCCGCCTATGAAACAAGCCTTGGTCTCCTCCAAATCGCACGACTCCCTTCCGCCTCCCCTCTCGGCCTTGACACATTTCGTTTCCTGCGCGAAGATCTTCTCATCCCTTCCTTAAAAGTCATTGATGGACATCTCTCTTGGGAAGGAGGCCGCCACCCTGTCGATCGCACCAAACTATGCTGGATTGCTTCATCCCCACTCCACTAAAAGAAGAGGTCGCACACTTTCGCCTGCTTCTACAAAAACTACCGCTCGTCCCGGGAGATCGCATCGCTCTTCAGCTTCCTCCTTCTCTTTCTCTTATCGCTCTTCTTCTTGCTGCCCTTGAGCAAAAGCTCGTCATCACTCCTCTAAACCGCTATCTCCCCCCCTCACAAATCCAATCTCATCTCGAGCGCCTCGACGCAAAACTCTTCTTCTCCTCTCTCCAGGAACCACCCCAACTCTTCTCTCCTCATTATCCTCCACTTCCAGACCAGGGATTTCTTCTCTTCACTTCTGGCTCCACTGCTCTTCCGAAAATCGCCTACCTCCCTCTCCAGGCCATTCTTGCAAACGCATCCTCCGGCATTCGCGCACTCTCACTGACCCCGCAAGATCACTACCTCCTCAACCTCCCCCTCTACCACGTCAGCGGCCTCGCCATTCTTTTTCGCACCCTTCTCTCCGGCGCCTCCCTCACTCTGGATCCCCAAGATCCCCGCATCACCCATCTCTCCGCCGTCCCCACACAACTCTACCGCTCCTCCTTTACCCATCTGCCAAACCTGCGCTGCCTTCTCCTGGGAGGAGCCCCCATTCCCCCTCTCCTTCCTCAAAACCTCCCTCTCTGCTTTTCCTACGGGCTTACAGAAATGTCCTCCATGGCCGCACTCGCCTATCCCTCCTCCCCCTACCTCCCTCTTCCGGGCAAAGAATTCCTCGTTACGCCGGAAAATGAACTCCTTGTCCGGGGAAACTCCCTCTTTTCCGGTTACTGGGAAAAGGGCACCCTCCTTCCACCAAACTCCTGGTTTTCTACCGGCGACCTCGCCAAACAGGCAGGTAACGGGTTCCAGGTCCTTGGAAGAAAAGATTTTCAGTTCAGCTCGGGAGGAGAAAAGATCCAACCCGAGGAGATCGAAACCCTCCTCCTTACCACCTTCCCGGAAATCCAGGAAGCCATCGTTCTCCCCTTACCAGATCCGGAATTTGGCGCCCGCCCCATCGCTCTTCTCGTCGGAACCCCACTGCCGGAAACAGCCCTCACAACCCGCCTTCTTGCACTGCTCCCCAGGTTCAAAATTCCTCTTTCCTTCACATTCGTCGATTCCCTCCCAAAATCTCTTGGAAAAGTAAACCGCAACAAGCTTATGTCCAGTGTGTTAGGTTAGTCACTATCACAAAAAAAAGCTCCTCCCTATAATCCGTGACTTTCACACACCTGAGATCCGCCACGCATGACTGCTTATTTCCGCCCTATAGCCCGTCTTCTTTTGCGTTACTTCCCTCAAGGATACGCAGAGACAGCTGAAGAGGCAGTCGCAGAAGAGAACCGCAAACCACTTGCTCTTAAACACCTATCAAACGGAGAAAAGCTTCTTCTTCAGGGCAACCTCGAGGCACTTTCTTTATTTGAAAAAGCGGTGAAGCTCGATCCTGAAAATCCTCTTTTGTGGCATCGCCAGGGCCTTGCCTTCCTTGAATATGCATCTGAAGAGGGACGGGAAAAAGCACTCCATATTGCAGTAAAATATTTTAAGACGGCTCTTCAGCTGGATCCAACTCTTGTTGCCGCCTCTCTTGCATGTAGTGACGCCCTTCTTTCTTTGGGGCAGTTGCAGGATGAGTTGCCCTATTTTCTTGAAGCTCGGGACTACTGCCAGAAGGCATTGAATATGCCAACTCCAGCTCAAGACTCAACCTCCTCTTTTGAGGATCTTGGGGAAATTTACTGGAATTTGGGCCTTATCCAGCTTGAAATTGCGCGCCTCTCAGAAGAAGCGCACGATGTATCGCTTGCGATTGCTTCGTTGGAAAAAGCAAGGGAATATAGACTTTCTGCAGAACTTCTGAATGATTGTGGAAAGGCTTACCTGGAGATGGGGCTTCTGGTGAATGATGCGCGCCTCTATCTTCGTGCAATCGAGTGTGTAGAGAGAGCAGTTGAGCTGCAGCCCTCCTATTGCGACGGATGGACCACTCTTGGGGAGTGTTATTCACAACTCTATCTTCTTTCGATGGATGAGCGCCATGTAGAGAAGGGATCGCGCGCCTTTGAGAAGGCGGTGCGTCTTTCTCCTCGCGAGAGTTTACTTTGGAGCAGTTGGGGGCAACTTCTGGGAGAATCGGGGCGCCTTTGCCGAGATGAGAAATCACTTCGTATGAGCATTGAAAAGAGCGTTCGCGCTGTGGTTCTCGATCCCAAAAACAGCTCTGGAATGGTCCAATGGGTAGAGTCACTCTCATCCCTGGGGCTCCTGACATCGAGACTGGATCTTCTTTTGGAAGCTGAAAATAAAATCGTCTCTGCGGCAGAGAGCTCTCCTGACGTTCCCGACCTCTGGCTTGCTTATGGAACCTGTCTTATGAGTTTTGGCCTCTATTACGAGGATGGCAACTACTATGAGATGGCGCTTGAGAAGCTGCAGGTAGGGTTATCCATGGATCGCACGAGTGCGGAGCATTGGCATACCTTCGGCCTCATTCACTTTCACTACGCAAAGTATGCGCAAAATGCAACTCTTGCAGAGAGGTCCATTCGTTTTCTTTCGCGCGCGCTTGATCTCAAGCGCTCCTGTCCTGCCCTGCTTTTTGACCTGGCCTCTGTGCACCTTTTCAAAAGTAGTCTGACCTCTGATCTTTCTGAACTGGAAAAAGCGCTTGCTATTTTAGAAAAGCTCTTGCAGGACTACAGAGAATCGCTTTTCTATCACCCGGAATGGCTCTTTGAGTATGCCCAAGCTCTCCTATGGCTTGGCGACTTCAGCCACGAAGAGACGCACTACTTCAAAGCGGTCGAGCTCTTTTCTCATGTCCTTCTTCTTCATCCTGAGTATCCAAAGATTCACAACCGCCTTGCGATCTGTTATCTTGAGCTCGGTCATTTGCATGGAGAGGAAGAGTTTTACAAAAAGGCGCTTCACTTCTTTCGTCTTGCCTCTCGAGGAGATGAGGAGGATGATCAGCTCTCCCTCGACTGGGGAATCTGTCTTACCTATCTTGCGGAAGAGACCCTCGATCGAAAGGCTGCAGAGCAACTCTACTGGAGCGCGGAGCAGAAGATGCAAAAGGCGGGAAGACTCGGCAATATGCATGCCTTCTATCATCTTGCCTGTCTCTATTCGCTGATGGGGCGCACGCAAGAGGCAATGGGATGGATCCATAAGGCCTTTTCAGCAAGGGCGTTGCCAACACTTGATGAGATAGCAGAAGATGATTGGCTCTATAACGTGCGCCAAACTCCCGAATTTATCCAGTTCTTCTCCGATCTGGAAGCAAAACTACATCAAGGACGCGAACAATAATAGATCTCTTTGACCTAATCCCAGTAATGAGCTTCTGTCGATTTTCGAGATAGGTTCTTAGAGGTCTACACCGAAAAATTTTTATGGATAAACGATCTCTTCTTTTTCTTGCAGCAATGATTGCTGCTTCCTTTCTTGTGCACTTTTGGTTTGCAGATAAAACACCAACTCCTCCTCAGGCTATTGCACCGCAAAAGATTTCTCCCTGGATTACAAGTGTGGAGGTTCCTCCCACTCCCGCTTCTCTTGACGAGACCTTCTATCTCCTTGAGACTCCCTATCAGCAACTAGTCTTTTCGAGTCGCGGTGGAAGCCTTGCAGAGATCAACCTTGCATTGAAGAAAACAAACAAAACAAGTCCTGTGCGCGAGATCGACATCGATCGCGAGATTCTCGAGCAGTCCCCCCAGAACGCCTTTTTCCCTCTCTACTCTGCTCTCGGGCCGGACAACTCTCCTGTAGAGCGCAAACAGGGGGGATACTATCCTCTGCTCCGCCGCTCTCTTATCGCTCCTGATGGGACATTTCTTCATCGCGCCTCTCCCTCCTCCTATGCGCTCAACCTGGTTGGCGAAGGCGAAGTACCGACGCAAGCGATCTGGAAGGTCACGCAATTTAGCTCAAATAGCATTCAATTTCAGTGGCAAGGGGGCGGTAGGAAGATCACGAAGACCTTCTCTCTTTCTGAAGAGCGTCCTGGGCCCTACTGTCTCAACCTTGAGATCTCTGTGGAAGGTGAGGGGGGCAGGCTTTGGCTGACCTCTGGAGTACCTGATGTTGAGTTAGTGGGCGGCTCCTATACCCCTTCTCTTCGCTATCAGATTGCGACGCGCTCTGGAAATGAAGTGGCAGATATTGGTCTGCCCAAAAAGGGGCCGATTCTTGCCACAGAAGCGGTGAACTGGCTCAGCAACAGCAATGGTTATTTTGGTCTAATCGTCGATGGGAAGATGAACAAAACGCCCGGTTACGAGGCGCTTTTTTGGGAGGGCGCGGAGCTACCAACCAGGCTTTCTCTGATCGATGCCGTGCATGATCGCTATCCTGTGGCCAGTTACCCTGGCTATGAGCTTTTGGCAGCGCTTCCCTCTTCTTCTTTTACGATGAGCTATCGCTTCTTTGCAGGACCCTATGACAATGCTCTCTTGAAAGAGGTCGATGCACTCTATGCCAATCCCGTTGCTGGCTATAACCCGGACTACCAGGAAGCACAAAGCATTCAAGGGTGGTTTTCCTTTATTTCTCAGCCCTTTGCCCAGTTTCTTTTTCTTCTTATGCAGCTCTTTTATGTGGTGACACACTCCTGGGCAGCCGCGATTATTCTTCTGACGATTGCGCTACGGGCCATGATGTACCCGCTCAATGCCTGGTCAATACGCTCCTCGATGAAGATGCAAGAGATCGCGCCGCAGATTCGGGCTTTGCAGGAGCGCTACAAGAAGGATCCGAGAAAAGCGCAGCTCGAGGTGGTCAATCTCTATCGTCAAGCGAAAGTCAATCCCTTTACCGGATGTCTTCCCATGCTTTTGCAAATGCCCTTTCTCATCGGCATGTTTTACCTTCTCAAATCGAGCTTTCCTCTGCGTGGGGCGCCCTTTGTTCCTGGCTGGATCGATGATCTTGCGGCTCCGGATGTTCTTTTTAGTTGGGGACCTCCGCTCTGGTGGATTGGCAACGAGTTCCATCTTCTGCCGCTACTGATGGGAGCAGCCATGTTTCTGCAGCAGCGTCTCACCGCATCGCTCAAAAAGAGCACAGAGCCTCTTTCAGAGACAGAAAAACAGCAGAAGATGATGGCAAATATGATGTCCATTCTCTTTACTGCCATGTTTTACAATTTCCCCTCTGGCCTCAACCTCTACTTCATGTTCTCCACACTTTTGGGCATCTTGCAGCAGTGGTGGATGGGGCTTTCTGCAAAAAAGGCGATCAAGGGGTCAAAAATTTTAGACTAGAGATGGAAATTTGGGACTCTCTCCTCTCCCAGCTTTCGCAAGAATGGGGCCAGAACACTGTAAAGCGGTGGCTTGCCCCTCTGAAACTTCTTCGCTTCGATGCAGCCAACATCTACCTTGAAGCAGAAGATGCCTTTCAGATGCACTGGATCAAGGAGCACCTTCAAAAACGCCTTCGAGAAACTCCCCTGCGCAATGCCAATGGGCGCAAGATGGAGCTTCACTTCTCTTTACCTACTCCTGCAAAATCCCCGGAAGAATCCGCTTTGCTCTCTAAACAATCCGAACATCAGTCTATCCATCAAGAATCTACCTTTGCCCACTTTCTTCCCTCTTCTGCCAATGCCCATCTTCTCGACCTGCTTCAGAATATTGAGACTGCTTCTTTTAATCCCATCTATCTTTATGGTCCTGCAAGTTCTGGCAAGACTCATCTCCTTGAAGCGACGGCGGCTCTTCTCCGCTCCAAAGGAAAACGCGTCTACTATCAGAGAACAGAGGAATTTACAGAGCGTGTGATTCAGGCGATGCGCACGGGACAGATGCGCGCTCTTCGCACCACCTTGCGCTCTTGCGATGCATTGATTCTCGACGATATTGACGCCCTTGCGCGCAAATTTGCGACCCAGGAAGAATTTTTCCACACTTTCAATACTCTTCACATGCATAGGCACCCGCTACTTTTTGCCTCCCGTCTTTCGCCTTCCAAGCTTGAGGAAGTTGAAGCGCGTCTCATCAGCCGTTTTGAATGGGGCATTACTCTTGAAGTGCATCCTGTCGCCCCCGCAGCTCTTTTGGAGCAAAAAGCGCGTCTGTGGAATCTTTCTCTCCATTCCGATCTTATTCCCTGGCTCATCCAAACCTTTCCAACCTCCTCTGTCGTCGCCCTCACTGCTCTTGCTCTACGCGGCAAGGGTACCTCCCTCGATCCTTCCAGTGCAGCTTCCCTCGTTCAGGATCTCATTGAAAAAGAGCAGGGGAATGCCTGGAACGAGGAAAAGATTATGCGCGCCGTAGCAGAGCGCTTTGGCATTCCATTGAAAGATCTTTTGCATAAATCAAAAGCGCGAGAAATCGTCCTTCCCCGCCAGGTAGCAATCTATCTTTTCCGGGAAAAACTAAAGCAGCCGCTGCAGCAAATCGGCCGCTATTTTGGCAAAGACCACTCAACCGTTCTCTCGAGCATAGCCAAAGTAAAAGAGCAGCTGGCAGCCTCTGAAGATCTCTCCTCCTGGCTCAATGCCACATTTGGTCGCCTGGGTTCAGCTACTTCCGCAGGGGACATGTTAACTCCCTAGCATTGACAGCTGCACTTGTTGGCACAGTAGCCGGAGTATGGATCGGTGGAAAATCTCCTGCAAATAGATTAAGATAAGAAATCAATTAGCGAGACTAAAAACAATGAACATTCATACTATTTTTGATTCAAATTTTCAAAATAACAAGTTACCGACAACCAGAAGCTCTACTGAGCGAAGGCGAGGAATTCATACATTAAGAGACTTCGAACAACCAAGTGGGACTGCTGCGGTGAGTGAGTTGTTTTCAAAAGTTATGTCCGATGTGCGAACTGCATTGGCAACAACTCCTTCACAAGAAGATCTTCGTATGCAAACACAAAAAACAGAAACAGCAACCGAATGCACAATCAGTAGGGCAGAAAAAGCTCTTGAAGGATACACGGGGAATGAATATTTCTTCGGTTTTTTCGAGGGAATTTCAAGTTTATTTAAGTCTTCAGTAACTCAAACAGAGTTACCATATCGCAACGAATCGCCAAGAAAATCAGCTGCTTCACCAGACTCTTCTTCCCAAACAGAAGAATCAGAGGTTGTGACTCCCTCTTCACGGCACGAGAAAAACGGAAACCGCTCTTTTTTTCTTTCACTTCTAACGCTGTTTACAGGTTTTTTTAAAATCTTTAAGCGTAACGAGGCTTAAGTATGTCTTTAAGAGGTAAAAATTCAGACCCCTACATCTTCGATCGTAGACAGGCCTTTATAATCGGGGTCTGAACTGGGCTCGTGTCCCTTCCCCCGTCGTGCCCGTGCCCATGCCCCTGCCCTTGCCCAGTTCAGACCCCGATTATAAAGGCCTGTCTACGATCGAAGATGTAGGGGTCTGAACTTTTACGATCGAAAGGGTATACCACCAAATAATCCTTTGAGCTATTTTGAGCATGGAGGTCCCCCATGTCCAAGATTGCTTCTGTGGATGCCCTGGAAATTCTCGATTCTCGCGGCATGCCCACGCTTCAAGTAACTCTTACAACTGATGAGGGGGTCATAGCCACCGCTTCTGTTCCATCGGGTGCCTCTACGGGCAAGAAAGAAGCGTGTGAACTTCGAGATCATGATCCGAAGCGTTATGGAGGCAAGGGGGTTTTACAGGCAGTAGCCAATGTGTGCGGACCTCTTTTTCAAGCAGTCTCCGGTCTTTGCATTTTTGAACAGGAAGCGATCGATCAGCGCATGATCCAGCTCGATGGGACAAAGAACAAATCGCGTCTTGGCGCCAATGCGATTCTCGGCATCTCTCTTGCCGCTGCCAGGGCTGCAGCAATGACAAAAAAAATACCGCTCTACCGCTATCTCGGCAAAGAAGAGCCACTCCTCCCCTGCCCTATGATCAATGTGATCAATGGGGGGCGCCATGCGGATAACTCTTTAGAGGTGCAGGAATTTCTCTTCCGGACTGTAGGAGCCCCCTCCTTTGCAGAAGGGCTCCGCTGGAGCGCAGAGCTTTTCCAGATTTTAAAGGGCCTTCTAAAAGAGCGCGGTGAAGCAACCTCCGTTGGAGATGAGGGAGGTTTTGCCCCCAACTTGGCCTCTACCGAGGCCGCATGCGAGCTCCTCCTTCTTACCAGAGAAAAAGCGGGGTTCTCCTCTCGCGAAGTAACACTTGCCCTTGATCTTGCCGCCTCTGAATTTTATGACGAAATTGCCCGCAGATATGTGGGAAGAAAAAGCAAATTCTCGCGCACTCCCCAGGAACAGGTCGCCTACCTCAAAAACCTTGTAGAGAATTATCCCATCGATTCGCTGGAAGATGGCCTTGCAGAGGGCGATTGGGAAGGATGGCGCCTTTGTACCAAAGAACTCGGTCAAAGAATTCAACTCATCGGCGACGATCTCTTCGTCACACACAAAGCAATTCTGCAAGAAGGAATAAGAGAGAAAGTCGCTAATGCTATTCTCATCAAACCAAATCAGGTTGGAACGCTTACAGAAACGCTGGAGTGCATCCACTACGCTCAAGAAAATGGCTACGCCACTGTCATCTCCCACCGCTCTGGAGAAACTGAAGACAGCTTTATTGCTGATCTCGCCGTTGCAACAAGAGCGGGACAAATTAAGACAGGCTCCGTCTGTCGCTCAGAGCGTATCGCAAAGTACAATCGCCTTCTCACTATCGAGAAAGAGATCGCTTAAATCTTGATAAAGCGCTCACCAGGTTTTCCCTGTTCTCCAGGACGCGGTTGAGCAGGAGAAGGAGCTCCAGGGGGCATCGGCAGTTGGAAAGGCCCAGGCTCTTCGCCACGCATGATCTTCCCTACAATTTCTCGCCACTTCTCCACAATCTCAACAAAGAGTGGAGCAAAACGGCGAAGAGAAATTGCTTCGGCACCAAGTCCCATGTTCACTGTCGTGTGAAGAAGAATAAGCTCCTCTTTAACCGCAACTCCAACTCCCCCGCCAGCCATCTGACCACCCAGCATTGACCCCTCAAGAATTCTCTCGTAAAGTTTCAGCTTGATCTTGTCATCTTTGGGCAACCCATCAAGAATCGGAGAGTAGAGATAGAGGTTATCTGAATTGCGCTCGTAAGTAATGTGTAGAGAAAATGTGTTATCAATACCGAGAATGCAGGTATAGTTTTCATCGAAATCTAACCCCTCCAGTTTTAACTCTTTCCCAAATTCTTTTAGGTTCGCTTTTGCATTCTCGTATGACATAACACCTTCCTCGAATAGCCAATCTCAGATATTTCTATGCTATCCACCGTAGGAATAAATTTCAATTTTTGCCCTTTTTCCTGTATAGCCAAGAATATGAGACTTGATTCACTCCACCTCTCCCCCGGATCTCCCTCCCCTCTTGGATACTCCAAGAAAGGAACAAAAACAAACTTTGCTCTTCTCGCCCCTCATGCAACTGAAGTTATCCTCGCTCTTCGCTATCAAGAAAAGATCAAGGAACTCCCTCTTGTTCAGGAAAATGGAGTCTGGAGCATCTCTATCGCAGAAGATCTCGAGGGCGTCCATTACGCCTTTCGCGTCCTTGGCGTCTCCGATTCTGCAACTGGACTCCTCTTTTCTCCAACCAGCTGGCTTCAAGATCCTTTTGGGCTTTTTTCTGCCTCACAATCCATGCCTTGGGGCTCTAAAAGAAATGATCCCTGGTGCCTCTGTAAGACTCCGGAGCCTTTTGACTGGCAGGGCGTTAAAAAACCAAACCTGCACTACTCCGACCTTGTGATCTACGAGATGCACGTGCGCGGATTTACCTGTGCGGCGCATCCCCCACATCCAGGAACCTATTTGGGGATCATTGAAAAGATCCCCTACCTGAAGAAATTGGGGGTCAACGCGCTGGAGTTGATGCCCATATTCCTCTTTAATGAGCTGGGGATTAAAAATGAGGACCCCGTCACGAAACAGCCTCTTCCCAACTACTGGGGCTATCAACCGCTCTCCTTTTTTATCCCAATGGGGGGCTATGGTTCCTTAGATCCCCTTTTAGAGTTAAAAACCCTTGTGCGCGAGCTGCATCGCGAAGGGATCGAACTGATTCTCGACGTGGTCTACAACCATACGGGAGAGGGACGTAAGGAAGAAGAGACCTTCAGTTTCCGCGGCATTGACAATCCGCTCTACTACATGGTGAATGAGCAGGGAGAATATCGCGACTTCACGGGATGCCACAACACCTTTAATTCCAATCAGCCAGCAGCCCTCAATCTGATTCTCTCCTCCCTGCGCTATTGGGCAGAAGAGGTGCAGGTAGATGGATTTCGCTTTGATCTTGCAGCGGTTCATGTACGCGGTGGCAAGGGACAAATTCTTCAACACCCTCCACTTCTGGAAAAGATCGCAGGAGACGAAGTGCTCCAACAGACCAAACTGATTGCCGAAGCATGGGATGCAGTTGGACTCTACCTTGTCAGCACCTTCCCCTCTTTTGGCCCCTGGTCGGTCTGGAATGGGCAGTTTCGAGATGCTGTGCGGCGCTTTATCAAGGGAACTCCGGGTTGCAGGGATTCTTTCATTGATGCCATGCTGGGAAGCCCAAGCCTCTATTCTCACTACACCCCTCTTAGAGGAATCAATTTTGTGACGGCTCATGATGGATTTACCCTTGCAGACCTTGTCTCTTACAATGAAAAGCACAACCTGGCCAATGGAGAAGAGGGGCGCGATGGCAATGCCTGCAATGAGAGCTGGAATTGCGGGGCCGAAGGAACCACTTGTGATTCTGCCATTTTGGAGCTGCGCGAGAGGCAGCAGCGCAATTTCCTGCTCGCCCTCTTTTTGGCAAGCGGCGTGCCGATGCTTCTCATGGGCGACGAATATGGCCACAGCCGTCAGGGAAACAACAATGCTTACCCTCAGGACAATCCTCTCAACTGGTTTCTCTGGGACCAGGCAGAAGAAAAAAAGGAGCGGGTGAATTTTCTCTCTCAGCTCATTCTCTTTCGCAAAAAGCACCCCGCCTTTCAAACAAACCGCTTCCTCACCCCATCGGAAATCCAACTCCTCGATGGAAGCGATCACTTTGTCGCCTATGTTCTCGCCTTTTCTCCAAGGCTTCTTCTCGCCTTCAATGCAGGCCCTCATCCCTTCACCATTACCCTTCCTTCAGGCCATTGGAACGAGCTTATCAATACGGCACATTCCTGGGGAAAGCAGAATCTTGAGTGCAAAGAACAGAGAGCGCTTCCCTCCCATTGTGAGATGAGTCCCTACTCTGCGCTGCTGCTGCAAGAAGTCATGAAATGAATGGTAAATAATTGCCAGAGTGAATGGTTTCGAATGTTGCATTGGGATAAGTGGTCAGCCATAGTTTAGGAGGAGTCGCCTCTTCTTTCCATTTGAATTCATATCCAAACAACTTTCCCTCCCTCTCTTCGATCCAATCGATTTCCTTGCGATCGTAGGTACGCCAAAAATAATTCCGACTCCAAATTCTTTGATACTGCTGCTTTTTCAATCGCTCAACAACAAGATAATTCTCCCACAGCTTTCCCACATCACTACGCCTACTTAAGGGATTAAAGTTATTGATCAGCGCATTGAGAATCCCATTATCGCAAAAATAGTAACGAGAGGTTTTTGTCACCTCTGTTCGCAGATTACGGCTAAATCCACGGATATTAAGCAGAACAAATACCTTTTCCAAAAGGTCAAGATACTTTTCAACTGTCACTCGATTTAAAGCAAGCTGCGCTCCGAGTTCATGATGGGACACTTCCCCACCCACTTGAAAGGCTAGCAACGTCAACAAATCTATCAATTTTTTCGATTTGTGAATTCCATCGAGCGCCAGGATGTCTTTCAACAGATACGAAGACACAAGCTCCTGCAGGTAAGCGATTCGCGCTGTGTTATCAGAGTGAGTAACAACTTCCGGATAGGAGCCATAAATAAGACGTGTTTCAAGAAGAGCTTTTGTAGTTGCCGGATTTTCGATTTTTTGTAGTTCCATCTGTGATAGAGGATAAATTTTTATGATCGATTGACGTCCTGTCAAAGGCTCTCCTGTTACCTTGGCAAGATCAAAGGTGGACGATCCTGTTGCAATCACACGAACACCAGGAAGATGATCCACGATAAGTTTGAGATTTTGTCCTATTTCTGGAATGTATTGCGCTTCATCAATGACCAGAAGATCTTTAGTTCCTATGAAGGATTTGAGTTTCTCGATCGAATGACTTGAGAGATACTCTTGAATGAACCGATCTTCACCAGTCACAAAGAGATAGTTGGACTGAGCCTCAAGAAATTTCTTTAAAAGCGTCGTTTTACCGACCCTTCTTGCACCATGAAGCACAACAACCTTACCTGGAGATAGATAAGAGTGCAACAACTCAAGAGAACGCTGAGGAATATACGAATTCATTCAAATTTGATGATTCCAAATCACCGAATTTATGTAAATTCGATTATTATGAAAAGATCATGGCCTTGGATGAAAGGTATCGAAGGCTCTCTGGACAAGGTCCTTGCGCAAATGGGTATAGCGATCTGTCGTTGAGATCTCCTCGTGCCCGAGAAGCTCCTGGATTACGCGCAAATCGGCCCCTCCTTCAAGGAGATGGGTAGCAAAAGAATGGCGCAGGGTGTGTGGTGAAATTTTCTTCCGGATTTCTGCTTGATCCGCCCAGAACTGAACGCGGCGCCAGACAGTCACCCGATCGATCCTTTTCCCCTTCCGGGTAATAAAAAGAGGCGCCTTGTGCTCCTTTACTTCTCCACGGGACGAAAGGAGAAAAGCATCGATCGCTGCAAGGGCCTTTTTCCCAACTGGAACCTGTCTCTCTTTGCTTCCCTTACCGTGCACTATGACGCACTTGTCCGTCACGTCGCCGATATTACAAAGGCAAAGCTCCGTCACACGCATCCCTGTAGCATAGAGCAACTCCAGAATCGCGCGATCGCGCAATACCACAAACTCTTCTCCAGCCGGAGCATTGAGAAGCCTCTCCACTTCCGCCCGACTCAACACTTCCGGAATGCGTTGCCACACTTTTGGAAGATCGAGAAAAGCGCCGAGATCCTCCTCTATAAGGCCTTCTTGTTTCAGAAAGCGAAAAAAAAGCTTCAAAGAAACTGTGATGCGGCAGATCGATGCTGTGGCATACGCCCTTTCCTGCAATAGCCCCAGGAAATTCCAAAGTTTCTCTTCTGTCACCTCTTGCCATGATGCGCTTGCAAGGAAGCGCTCCAATAGTCTGAGATCATTGCGATAGGCGGTAAGAGTGTGGGGACTTACGCCCTTCTCCACGCGCAAATAATGAAGGAACCGGATAAGGAAAGGTGAGTCCACGACTCTTGGATATACTACTTTAACGAATTATATGCGAGTGCACTAAGAGTTATTTTTCAACAGGAATTGCTATGAATGAATAATCAACGCATTTGGCATTTTCATCAAATACCGCTTCGTAGCGGGCACTATAGAAAAATCGGTCTTCATCGTTCGGAACTTCCTTGCTCAAACTTTCGAACAAAACCTTTCTCTGAAACACAATTCGCACGCGTTTCTCATGTTCCAACGATGAGATCCAATATGTTGCATCCTGTTTAGAAACAAACATATCATTGCTGTGGCACCAACTATATTTTAAAAGTTTATTGCTAATAGGATCAGAAAGTTTCCCGAAATGCCCAAGAATACACTTCGTATTCTCTACTCCAAATTTTTCATTCAATGCATCGCGTGCCATACTCTTTACTATCTTAAATACAGTTACTAAACTGTCAGATGTCAATCGAATTTCTTGGTCAATGTCATTCATCGCCGCAGTCTTACTCTGTCTTGTTCTCATGCGACGCGCTTTGTTAGCCTGCATTGCTAACTCTGTACTTTTCAAATCAAGCGCAGCCAGTAAACGCGCATCAGCCTGAACAACAGTTTTCCCAATAGTAAAGTTATATATCGCTCCACCAGTAACATGCGTAACTGTCTCTAGATCATTTTCCCCTTTTTGCTTTAGAGCCTCTTGAATGAAATCTTCTTTCTCTACATCTTGCACCTTTTGTAATGGCACATCCTGTGACCTGTTCGCCGCTTCTCCAGGAGATTCAAATAACACTTTCTCACCCCGCTCCACCAGTCCCTGACAGGCCTCGCCCCTCCACCACCAGGCAAGCATAGAGAGGTCATCGACAATCCTTGCAACCTCTGCCTGTTGATCTTTTTTCGCCAAGATGCCCCGTTTTTCAAGGAAAGCAAAGACCCCCTTCGACTCGTCTGGAGCAAGTCTGGACTCCCGGTTAAAGAACAGCTTCTCCATCCGTGTGAAAATCCTTCGAGAACAACCATCAGAATCGGCAACGCTTAAGACGACAAGAGCAATCACACCGCAAACGCCCGCTGCGACAGGACCTGCCGCAAGCGATGCAAGACCCAAAAGTGCAACAACGCTATAGATACCCTCTTTGAAAATCTGGTAATCATTTGCTATTTTCATTTCATTAATCAGAGAATCAATCTCTTCAGAGCCAAGATCAAACTTCCTGAGCGCCACCCTGCGCAAAAGATCTGAGCACTGCTTGCTCGTATTGCCCTCAAGCGCACGGCCATCCCAACGAATCTCCTGAAGCCACTCTTTGAACGCCTCGTTGCGCTCCGTTTCAGACTTGGAAGCGATCTCATTTAACTTCAGGCGGAAAGGAATAACAAACATCCCCAGGCGATAACAGGAGGCACCGAGAATTAATGTGTAAAAAATAGGGGCAAGAACCGTAACAGCTCCAATAGACGCAGTCAATAAAGAGAGTTTCTTGGCATACAACGCTACTCCACTCAAAAATAGCATCAGTGAGTAGCCTATAAACGTCATGTTTCTTGTAAAGTTCATGGAATGCAAAAAGAGAAGAGCTTCGTTTTGTGTTGCAATATCCTTTTTAATCTCTCTATACGAGCGCTGCATCCCCTTCAGTCCTATGGGAATTCCAACAACACCAACCATGGCCAGCGCCGGAGCCGCAGCAACGCTAACCCGTGCTACAAAACCACTGGACGTTTTCCCCACTGAAAAAATAGTTTTGAATGCTTTGAATACGACAAAACTCGTATCGCTAAAGTAGGAGGCCCACTCACCGCAACACGCACTTCGCTCAATGGCATCATCTATTTTACTAACCATAACACAACCGATTCGCTAATTATACAACAACTTAAATATAATTACAATATAGTTAACTATTTATTATGTAGAGGAATAGCCGTGAATGAATAGTCGACACACTCAGCACTCTTATTAAAGACAGCCTCGAAGCGGGCGCTGTAGGTTTCGGAGTGGGTTGGCGACTCAACGGCCTGACGATCGATTTCAGCATATTCCACTCTCCTCTGCATGACAATCCTTATTCGAGACTCACCTTCCATTGAAAGAGAAAACAGCTGATCGGGATCCTCGCTATTTTTCATTACCTCCACTCGTTCGTCAGATACACTAAGTAACTTAGGAAAAATAGGTTGAGGAAGCCCATTGTTAACCTTGAAGTGATCAAGAAAATGGTATGTATCGTCTTCTGTTTCAAAAAATTTGTTTAACTCTTCAACTAAAGCCCCTACCCATTCTTTTCCGGATCTATTATCATCCCCAATATAATGAATCCCTGAATCAGATGATAAAATTTTATCATTCAACTCTACGTTATATCTCGATCTCTCAACATCTTTGAGAAAATTGCGCCTGATTTTTTCGCCATCAATCTTTTCTTCAGAACCCCGACCCCTTCTTGCAGCCTCTCCAGGAGATTCAAATGTCGAGCGTTGCTCAGGAAACTCTCGTGCAGTCATTGCACTTGCATCTCCCCTTGCCCACCATGCAAGTAAAGAGGCTTCCTGTACACGCCTTGCCATCCTCTCTTGACTGCTCATCTCAGGCGCCATCTGATGTCTCTCAAGGAAACGAAGAAGACCTCCCCTCGCATGAGGAAGTTTGGACTCTCTATTGAAAAATAACTTTTCTATCTTGGAGGAAGCCAAATGCGTCAGATCCTTGGAATCGACAAGGGGCCACAAAAGAAAGGCTGCAATTCCGTAAAGAAGAGGCGCGAAAGGTCCTGCCGCGATCGCTGATAGACCAATAGTTGCAATGCACAGATAGATGAATTGCTTAAAGAACTGTTCGTTATTTGCGATGCGCATTTCCTGGATAAGAGATTCGATTTCACAGGAGCCGAGATCAAATTTGCGCAAAGCCACTCTGCGAAGAAGATCGGTACATGGCGCACTTGTCCAGCTCTCAAGCATGCGCTTATCCCATCTAATCTCCTGAAGCCATGCTTTAAATGCCTGATTTCTCTCCTCTTCCGTTTTTCCTGCGATCTCTTCCAGTTTCATGCGAAAAGAGATGTTTAGTGCAAATCGATAAAGGGCAGACGCACCAATGCAGGCAAAGAAAAAGGGAGCTGCAACACTAAACGCTGCACCGGCAGACCCAACCAAAGCAAAATTCTTCGCATAGACCCCAATTCCATACAAAGAAGCTGCAAAAGAGTAGGTGGTAAAGAGCACGCTTCCTGAAAAATCAATGCCGTGTGCAAGACCAAGAGTGAGGTGATTCTCTTGTAGATCGGTTTGGAGCTGAGTCCAAGCACGCTGCATGCCGCGCAACCCAATAGGCACGCCAACAATCGCAACAACATAGAATCCAGCAGCAAAACCAATCGCAGCTCTTCCCAAGCGACTCGTGGTTTGCACCAGCTTGGAAAGACCCAAGCAACCGTTACGCGCTATAGAACAGACATCGCTATATAGAGATGCCAGCTCAACGGTATGATCAATCGAAAGATTATATACGTTCACAACACTTTACCATAAAACACAATTAATTATAACACATAATGTATATAATTAACACACAATAAATAGTTTATTATCTATTTATCGCTTCTGTAGTGAAGAGGGATTGCTGTGAACGAATAGCTCTCACACTCAGCTCGACAGTTTAAAACTGCCTCAAAGCGCATGCTGTAGTGACGACCCTCTGAGTCCAAAGAACAAAACTGATCCTGCATGGCAATTTTTATTTTACTCTTGGTTACAGGAGAAATAGAGTAGGCTCTCTTCGCACCTCCCACATTTGTTAGAGACAACTGTCTCACAACAGGGAGGGCCATCGTAATGTAACAATGATCCAGACAATGCGCAGCATCATCTGAATTACGAATAATTGTCTCAACCTGCTCGATTAATCCTTGCAAATCAAGAGAGCGATCCGATGCATCGCTATAACTGACACCAGCATCCATCTCTCTCTTAATTTCCGATTTCACCTTTTGCTCACTCGTAGCGCCTTTTGCCTCTTTCACACTCGCAAAGAGAGTTCTTTTCTTTTCATTTTGATTCTGTGCACAATATTGCTCTCTTGCCTTCTCTGGAGATGCAGCAAACTCCTCTATGACATCTGCGTCTCTCTTTGCAGTTTGCCCACGGTAGAAGGAGACAACCCCCGAAGCTGCAGGAAGTCCGGATTCTCTTCCAAACAGCCTCTTTTCCAACCCACTGGAGACCCATTGCATGACATCCACAGAGTCGATGAGCGGCCACAAAAAGCCGGCAGAAACAGCATAGATCAGCGGTGCAAAGGGCCCCGCAAAACTCGCGCTAATCCCAAGCGCTGCGATACAAAGAGAAACGCTCTGTTTAAAGAGCTGCTGGTGGGTTGCAATGCGCATCTCCTGAATCAGAGAATCAATCTCTACAGAGCCAAGTTCAAAATTACGCTCTATTACTCTGTGCACAAGAGTTGCACAGGGCCCATTCATCAAACTCTCCAGAACGTTCTTATCCTTACCGACCTCTTTCAGCCATACTTTGAATGCTTCGTCTCTTTCTGTTCCCTTGGAAGCGATAGATTCCAGCTTCCAGAGAAAAGCAGCGCTCGATCCGAGTCGCAAAAGAGCAGACACCCCAAAACAGACATAAAAAAGAGGTGCAAAAATATTGAAGAGCTGACCACAGAGATGCGCCAAAGAAAGATCCTTTGAAAGAAGAGCACCCCCATAAAGAGTCATCGCACTGATGAGCCCCGTAAAAGCCCCATATCCGACAAAATCAAGGGTGTGTAGCAACCCAAGCGCTCCATTTTTTTCACGCAGGTCCGCTGCAATCCTCTTCCAGGAACGCACCATGCCAGAGACTGCAATAGGCAAACTGAGAGGCCCAGCCGCTACATAGAGCCCTGGAATCACCCCAACAGCAACTTTCCCCACAGGGCCAAGAAACGGAAGAGCTCCAGACAAGGCCACACAAGAGTTACGCACCACAGAGCAACCATCACTGACCAGGGACAACCCTTCAGTAGCGTAATTAGTTTTTACATCGCTAAAAGAAATCCTATTCATCACGGCACACAATT
>JAGWKO010000001.1 GCA_028873295.1 Verrucomicrobiota bacterium | reverse complement strand
GAAAACATGATGGGAAGGATGTGCATGATACGCATGATAAATTTATCATGCGTATCATGCACATCCTTCCCATCATGTTTTCTTCCTGAGACCAAAGGCCAGTTGTCAACGCTTGAACCATTTTGGGTATAAAGCCAGGGCATTTTGATGAAAAAGAAAAGATGAAGACATAATACGATTTTTTTTTGTTATGTTTTAATTTTTTGCATTAGTGATCCAAAGAGATATTTGCGTCGAACGAGTGACCGCTTGAACTGAACCCATAAGTGAGGAGGAATGCAAGTCCGGAACGGATGCGGTGCACAAGTTCTATCGTATAGTTGGGCGCTGAAGGAAGGTGAAGTTGGTGAAAGGAATTTTTTGCACGCAGTGTCATCTCCAGAAAGGGGGGGAGGCGAAGAAAGAGGCTTGCTGATACAGCGATGCGGGGATCGGAGAGGGGGGAGTTCAGGAGCTCTTGTTCTCGGTAGGCGACATCGAGAGCATTGTGCAGTGAATCTGCTCTTCTCCAGCTATAGGGCGAGCGGTAGCGCGCCTCGGCTATGAGAGCAGCATCGCGATGGAGGGTCCATCTGCAGAGCAGGTTGGCTTCGTCCCAGGTAGGGCGCAGAGTATTCCAGGAGCTTGTTCCTGTGATGTCAAAGGAGGAGAGTTGCATTTGGCACTGCAGGGAAAGGCGGGGAGAAAGGATCCCTACAGGAGTGTGAAGGAAGAGATCGCTTGTGAAGAGGGGGGGGGAGCCGAGTTCTTCTTTGGGAAAAAAGAGGTTCTGGATGCCGCAGCGGAGCTCACTTCTTGCAAGGTTGCTATCCTGTGTTGAAAAAAGAGTGGAAGAGCGCCAGGGAGTAAGACCGGAAAAAGAGAGGTAGGGTCGTAGGCGGTGGAGAAGGGTTGGATAGCTTCGAGCCCCCTCGATCGAAAGCTCTGCGCCATACTCCAGACGAGCCGAGGGGGAGGGGGTGCGCAGAGAGCTGTCTGTAGACAGAAGGGCTGTTGCGCGAAGGTGGGGGGTGAAAAGGGCTGGGCCGATAAAGGTGGGGCGATAGAGCTCTTGCATGAGCTCGCATCTCCCTCCACAGGGGGAATTGTCTGCATAGTGCATGCGGAGCCACGCAGCCTCGCAGCGTGAGGTTGCAAAAATGCCGGTTGAGCCAAGAGATCTTGGCAGCATCGAAAGTGCAAGAGCGGGCAGTTCTTCGCGAAGTGTTGTTGCGCTATTGAGTTGAGGGGCAATTTTCCCTGTCCAGAGGAAAGAGGGTTCCCGATGAGCGACCCACAGATGGGTCGGCCCGGTTTCGCTGGTGCAGAAGGCTTCTCTTTTATCCCAAAGCAGTTCTCCTTCCGTTTTTTCATTGCTGCTCTGCCAGCTGCCGCTTCCAAGCAGCTTGTAGTACCATGCCTTCCCTTCCAGCCCAGTGCTGTTCTGCAGAGTCAGGTTCCCTTCTTTGAAGGAGTATTCGGTTGCCAGGGTTCCCTCAAGATCGTAGAGCCAGCGATAGGTAACGTCAGAAGAGAAGGAGACATTGCGCCAAGTGCCAAGAGAGGCGTGTGTCGTTAGGGTTGGTCTTCCCCCTTCCCATCCCAGGGCGGTGTGAAGAGGTGATGAGGCCGTTTCAGGAGAAGCGCTCCAGTGCAGATCGGGCAGAGGAATCGCTGCGGAAGGAGTCAGTTGCGCAGAGAGTCCCTCTACAAAAACTTCTTCATCCTTGTACCCTTTAACGCTCTCTGCAGAGAGCCCCCAGGAAGCGTCGCGTTGAGGAGAATTGGTCAGCGTGCCGCCATCAATTTCATAGCTTCCATCAGAATGAAGAAGGATCTTTTCTCCTCCGAGAAACCAGGAAGAAGCGGAAGCCCTCCCTTCGTAAATGACGCCCTCTTTGGTCTCTGCATTCCAGGTGACGCTTTTCCCCGTAAATGCCTGACCTGCATACTCAACAAGAAGATTACCCTCTGCTATAATCCATTCATCTTTTCCCTTCTTTGTGTAGGAGAAGGACTCTGCCTGAATGCGCAGATCCTCATTCTGGATGACGCCCCCTTCATGGGTAGACAGAGTTCCATCAGAAAAAACGGGGTTCTTCAGGTCAATGATGAAACTACTTGCGAGAAGAAAGCAGGAAAAGATGAGGTTCATCCGAAATCGAGGGTATATTATGAAAAAGAGTACATCATTTTCTGAGCGAACGCATTACTTTTTTTGAGTCATTTTCAGTTTTTGAAAAATCAAACAATCGGTCCCTAAATTCTTATCCTTAATCCAATCGCAATTCTTCATCAGGGTTGAGATTGACTCTTTTTTCAGACGGGCATTACTGAGCCAGATGAATCCGCCCGCTTTGACTTTGGGAAGATAGAGAAGCACTTCCTCCAGACTTCCTTCAGGGGACTCATTGCCATCGAGGAAAAGAAAATCGATAGACCGGTCGGCAAATTTTTGTACTGCCTCTTTTCGAGTGATTTCTATGTTAACACGAATGGTTCAAATGAAGACTCGTGAACCCTGGCCCGATCGTGCCCCTGCCCTTGCCCCTGCCCCTGCCCATTCAGACCCCCAAATAGAGACCTCTTAATCAATCAAAGAGCGAGGGTCTGAATGGTTACATTTTAACGATGACAGAGCACTACTCTGTTGCTTTCATTAAAAGGCCCATGAGAGCGTAGCGATTGGCGGGATGGGCATTTTGCAGAGCATCGAGCAGAAAGTGAATGCTCTTCTCATCGCGTCTGTTGGCAATCGCAAGAAAGGATTCGATGAGAAGCTGAGAGGTCTCCTCAGGAGTAAGAGTGTAGTCTGGCTGCTCAAGGCGCAATTTCCAGGGCAAAAGGGGCCGCAGGCGAATCAGATCTTCATTTTTCTGATGCTGAATCCAGTGATTGACATGCTCCTCGTAGGGTCCTTCTTCCTCAAGGCGATAAAGAGCAAGATGGCAATAGTTGCGAATTAGAGGAGAGGCAAGCGTTTGGGTCCCCTCTTTGAGCAGCTCAATAGCGCCTGGAGTGCGCAAATTCTCCAAAAGGGCAATGAGTGTCGGAACAAGATCATTCTGCTGCTTTTGAAACACAAGCCTTGCTACAGTGAGAAAGTTTACTTCAGGAAGGTGGGTTGCTTCCCTAAGAAAATGATCGCGCAGGGCAAGAGAGAGCCCGAGATTGACTGTCGGGTCCTCTTCGCGCAGATGAGCAGAAGGTATGGCGCGTAAACTCAAAAGAGAGCGCCCTAAAGAGGGAAAAGGCGAAAAGGCCAAATTCCTTGCATCCTGGATGAGAATTTCAGAAAGACCTTGCAGCGCACGAGGGTCCCTTCTCTGCAAAAGTGCAGCAGTGGCGTTGATACGAAGGCGCAGGTCGTCAGAGCGCATCAAGCTATAGAGCAGATCCTCTGCCCCTTCGATCTCTCCCAGAGCAAACACAGCAAAGGGATTCCCTCTTCTTGCAAGCTCTTTTACATCAGAGGCGTAGGAACGCTCTCCGAGACGAAAGAGGGCAAGTGATGCGGAGAGGCGAACGGATTCGACCGAAGAAGCAGCAAGCTTTTTTAACTTGGGGAGAGAAGAGCTGTCGCGCAGCGTTCCTATCGCAAAGGCAGCAGCCTCCAACTCTGCGATATGGCAGTAGCTGAGTCGTTTGCGCAAAAGGGGGAGAAAGTCATCGCGTCCCATTTTTGCAATGTTAAGGATCGATTCTACGCGCACCTGAACATCTGCATCTTCGACGAGCCTTCGAAGAGCGGCCGTTGCATCTTTTGTGCCAAGGAGGGCAAAGAGGGAGGGGAAGTAGGGTTTGAACATGGGGGGGAGGCGAAAAAGAAGTCCCTCGATATGCCCCATGGCAAGGGGGTGTTTTTTTGCTGCCATGTAGAAGGCGGCTTCCATGCGTGTTGAGAGGTAGTCGGAGCTCATTGCCACTTGTAAGAGCTCCCAGGCCTTGTCCTCTTCTGACTGCCCGATGAAATGAAGAGCGATTCCCTGAATGTTGGGGTCAGGATTCCTAAGGCCTGCTTCCAATATTCCCAATACTTCACTGGATCCGGAGATTCCAGCGCCAAAGAGCGTCATCAGGAAAATCTGTGGATCATTGCTTTGTGCTCCATGCGCAAGAAGAAGCCCCCCCATCTGTTGGAGGGTCTCAAAATCCTGCTTTCCGGAAAGATGGGTATATTCCTGGTAGCGCTGGAGGGATTCGCTTACCTGATGCTTTTGCATCAGGTAGAGAGCATGTATCTTAAGTTCTTCGCTTTTGGGTGAAGGAAGCGGAAGCGCAAGGAGAGACAGAGGGAGAAGAAGGAGAAGGTTAAGTCGGTTCTTCACGTTTTTCGGTATACCCAAAATGGTTCAAAAACTGGCATTCTGGCCAGCGTCAAAACAGCCGGAAATCGACCCGCGCGAGCCGATTTCCGGCGCTTTCACGCGGTCAGAATGTCAATTCTTGAACTATTTTGGGTATATATAATCACTTTCCTTTTTTATCTACTGTCCCTTTCTTATCTGTCGTACGCGCTGATTTGAGCGAAGCACCGCTTGCTTTCCCTTTGGAATCGATCCAGATGGGAGAGCTCCAGGCGATATGACCATCCTGTTGTACGGCTCTCAGATAATAATAGACAAAAGGAACGCGATCTCCTGAGGATTCGATCGCAACTGAGTGCAGTGGATCGCTATCGTCGATAGCAAATTCTACCTTGTCTCCATTGCAGGGGATCTTCTGTAGAGGTTTTCCATTGCGAATGAGTACAATTTCCGAGAGGGGAGCTGTGCCAATGCAATAGCCTGTGATGTGCCGGTTGAAGGCCAGACCAGGTCTATCCTTGACATCGACCTCTGTACCCATGGGAAAATCGGCAATCTGAAAGCCGAGAATCATGCGCTCGCCCGTCGTGGCATAGCAGGAGCGGTTGTGGAGCGCTTCGAGCAAGGAGGCTCTGGTCTGTTCTTTTGCAAGAATGGCAGTGAGCCCTGCACTATACTGCGCCTGGTCTGCCTGGAACAGCCCTTCATAGCAGCCTCGATCGTCAAATCCCCCTGCGACAAAGCCAAAACGGCAGCCTCGATGGAGAGCCCGTACAATTGATCCCTCTGCTACTTCCAACATTCCCTCTTTTTTGCCTTCAATAGGACGGAGATTTCCCTCTTTTTTTGTAAGCTCCGAAGAGCCCCAGGCATTGTAGATCTCTACGACGCGTTCAAATTCAGGGTTATAGTCCTCAAAGTCAAAAGGGGAGCGACTCCCCATTGTAGAGCAGGGGATAGCAAGCATCTCCTTGGGATTGCTTGTCTTGTAGATTTTTTTCAAAGAATTGCTCTTGGTCTCTTTTTTGCGAAGGATCGGTTTACCATCTTTGCTGTAGAGAAATTGGCGTAGCCCTCCCTCTTTTTCATCGCTCAACCATTGAAACCCGGAGAGAGAGACAAAGCGCTCCTCTTCGTTGAATTCAGCAATCTGCTGAAGTAGTGCTTTCCACTGATCTTGAGAGGTCTCTTTGTCACTGTCAAAAGGAGAAGTGGCAAAGAAGTGCAATCCCCGATCATCGCGCATATAGCGAAGGAGGCCCTCCAAGCTCTCCGTGCTGTCAAAGCGATCCGTTTCTCCATGGAGAAGTCCCCAATAGAGACTCGATTGACCTTCTGCAACGCAGTGGATTGGAGAAGAGGTGAAGAGTTCTCCTGATTGCAGGTTCTTGAGTTGCAAGCGATAAGTTCCTGGCTCATTGAAATAAAGGTTCGGGATTGCGATAAAGCCTGTTTCTGGAACAAAAAGTTTCCAGTTGAGATTTTCGCGCAGGTGTTCGTAAGAGAGATCGATGAGAGTGCCCTCCGGAGCGTTAGAGGTGAGGTTGCCATAGATATCTTCGAAGCGGATGACGATATCAAAGCGCTTGTTGCGCATCACAAGAGAGGGAGAGAGGACGCGGATCTTCTTGAGCTGGTTGCCCTTGACATCGACGTGAAAGAGTTCAGGCTCTTTGTAATCGCCTTTTCCTTTGGGGTCGATGAAGAGTTGAAAAGGGCGTTTTCTCTGGACGATTTTCTGGCATAGGGTACCCTTTTCTGCAACGCGATCTGGAGATCCCATCCAGATAGTAAAGCTTTCACCTACCTTCATCTCCTGCGGGAGGGTGAAGTCGAAAGAGACTATGAGAGTTTCCGGGTGGCGATGCGAGCTTGCAGCGATTGGTTTTGCCCCCTTTATCTCCATCCAGATGCGGTTTGTCGTGGCCTTAGGATCTGTTTGAGGGACTTGCCAATCAAGAGGTCGTCCACGGCTGCCAAGATCAAAACGCACCTTAGTTCCTTTGGGTAAGGGGGTAGATGTAGTGTAGGTGAATTTCCAGGTGGCTGTTGTGCCGGCCAGGACAAAACTTGGCTCTGCAGTGCAAATGGAACGACGCATTAGGGGGCCCTCGATAGATTTTTTAAGTTTTGCACAGTGTAGCACATTTGCAAGACTTTTGACACTATGAAGCTATCCCTGTAGAGTCAAAGGACTCGTGTCCCTTCCCCCTGCCCCTGCCCTTGCCCAGTTCAGACCCCGATTATAAAGGCCTGTCTACGATCGAAGATGTAGGGGTCTGAACTTTTACGCTCTATGGAGAAGGTTTGCCTAGGTTGGGAACGATTTTTACCTTTTTAATACCCCTTTCCGTAGAGGAGAGAACCTCCAGGTCAAAGGCATCGTGGGACAGACGCCATCCTTTGGGAGGGATAGTTCCTGCACAGTGGTAGATGTAGCCGCCGATCGTCTCATAATCGGGATGGGTGGGAAGGCTGAGTCCCAATCTCTCTTCAATATCGTGAATCGTCATTTTGGCATCGACAACCCAACCGCCTCCAGGCATCTGCCAAAAATCCTGCTCCTCGCCGATGTCATATTCGTCCTCAATCTCCCCGACCAGCTCTTCCAGGATATCTTCGATAGTGACGATTCCCTCTGTCCCGCCATACTCATCTACGATGATTGCCATGTGCACCTGTTTTCCACGAAACTCTTGCAAAAGCTGTGTGATCTTTTTGTTTTCCGGAGCATAGAGCACAGGTTTGGCGATGCTTTGTAGTGTTGCCTCCGGATCTCTCTCGGGATTTGCATGATATTTGAGAAGATCTTTGTAGAGGACAAAGCCCACAATCTGATCCAGTGAGTCGCGATAGATCGGAATGCGGCTATAACCTTCAGAAGCAAAGAGGCGCTCCGTCTCTGTGATCGTAGCTTCGGCGGGAAGCGCGTAGACATCAACGCGTGGAACCATGATCTCCTTTGCCACTCTCCCCTTGAAATGAAGAACAGAAGCGATCAGCTGTTGCTCGGTAGGGTCTAAATGGAGCTCCAGGCCAGACTCGCGCAGCATCTCCCGAATTTTTCCCTTCTCCATAAGAAGCGCTGTCTTATCAAGCTGAGGAGTCTTTAAAAAAAGACGCATCAGCTTGAAGAGAGGGGCTATGATCGGAAAAAGAAGAAGAAGGTAAAGGGAGGAGAAAAGAGCGCTGCACTTTAACGAGGGAATAGGGAAAAAGGCAGCGATGAGGTAGGCGATGCACTCAGCGATAAGAGAAAAGAGAATGAAGAGGGCCCCGATAGAGATCCAGGAAGAAAGGGATAGAGAAATTTCCTCCTTGTGCAGAGCAAAGAGAAGAGAGAATGCAGTTCCCAGCCACGCGACCTGCCTTGCAAGAGAAGAGGAAAAGAGAAGGCTCTCCCATTCCTGTTTGGAAAAAACGCGCTTGAGGAGCGAGTAGTAGAAAAAGAGAGGCGGATGAGGGGAGTGGAGGAGTTCTCTTGAGCGAAACTTTCCCATTGCAGTAAGGGGATCTGTGGAAAGGCGCACAAAGAGAGCGGCGAAAAAAAAGAAGAGAGGAAGAAGATCAAAAAACAATGGGCTCATAAGTTCAGCAGTTCAGACTTGCGCAAATGATCCATGCACGCCTTCTCCTTTGCACGCATCACTTTCCTCTTTTGCGCATCCAGGTCATCATATCCCAGTAGGTGGAGAAGGGCATGCACAATATAGAGCATTGCCTCTTCATACACCTCTCCCCCATTTTTCTCTACATACTCTTTTGCAACAGCAGGACAGACGAAAATATCGCCCAGATACTCCTTGTCCAAGGGAAAAGAGATGCAATCCGTTAGAGTGGGATCTTGAAAAAATTCTTCGTGAAGCTTGCAAATTTTTCTTTTACTCACGAAAAAGAGAGAAAATTCTTTGCAGGAAATGCGAAGGAAGGAAACAAGAGAAAAAAGAGCTCCCCTAAGCCGAGGGACAGATAGGGGGAGGTCCTTTTGTTGATTGTAAATGTTTATGCAGATGGGGTTTTTGGAAGACCCGTCACTTTCTGATTTTGTCCGTCGATCCATTTGCCCAATTTGCGCAGTACATCAACTCTCTCGAAGCGCTTCAGCACATTTCTCTTTTTTCCACTCTTGACGCTCTTGCCGTAACTCTTGTGTCTGCTCATAAATATCCTCTCTATTTTGACGTGGGTATAAAGCGGGAAATGCCTGCACTTTCCCCTTGTACTGCGTTAACGTGAGATCTGTAGGCTACGGTCTCTTTTTTAGGTCCTGTTTTAGCAGCCGGTGGACGTGGACGGCGAGGAGAAAGATGTCTTACCTTACTCTGTTTGCTCATGCGTGTCATGGGCGATTGCTCCTTGTAATGGAAGAAATTGTAAACGATAATTCACTATTTGACAACAAGAGCTTTCCTCCTCCACCAGGGACCCGCCCAAGAGCGATCCGGATGGTGGAAAAAAATAACAGTCACTACGGCAATGCCCGTAAGCGCTGCCAGAAGAAGAAAGGCTGCCTGATAGCTGTTTGTCAGGTCAATGAGCCAGCCTGTGAGCGCAGGGGCTAAAATGCCAGCAAGAGAAAGAGCACTTGAAGTGACACCCTGTGATGAGGCGGCGCGCTCCTTGGCCACATCGATGTTAATGCTGAAAAAAGCGGGTTGAGGCATCAGACCAAAGCCCAAGCCCAAGGTAAGGAAAAAGAGAGACCATCCCAGGGAATGAGTAAATCCGAGCAGAAGGAAGCTCAGAGCTGCAAGAAGCTGACTGCACCAGATCAGATGCGATCTTGCAACGCGGCTTCTGCCCGTTCTTCGATAGAGCCAGTCGGAGAGATGTCCCCCTGCTTTTAGAAAAATTGCTCCAACAAGCCAGGGGATCACCAGGTACCAGCCAGTGCTTTTAAGATCGAGATTGTGCTGTTTTAAAAAGTAGCCAGGCAGCCAGAGAGTTGCAAAGAAAAGCATATATCCAAAGGCAAAATAGGCGATGTTGTTGGCAAGAAGCGTCGGATGCATCAGGAGATAGCGCCAGTCAATCGCTTCCCCTTTTTTCTTGAGGTCTTCGGAGGAAGCGCCAATCAATTTTTGTTCAGCGCGATTTACATAGCGAGACTCTTCCGGACGATCTCTGAAGACGCGATGCCAGATGATGGCCCAAAGAATTCCTATTCCGCTGATGATAAAGAACATATTTCTCCAACCAAGGTCAGCGACGAGGTAGGAAGTAATAGGGGCGCCGATTACGGAGGAGAGGGGGATCGCGACGAGGCCGAGGCTGAGAGCTCTTGCGCGCTCTGATGGAGGAAGCCAATCGCTTACGGAGCGTGTAACAGCAGGGAAATGGGGGCCTTCCGTCATGCCGAGCAGAAAGCGCAGACCGAGAAAGCTCCAGAATCCGGCAGCAAAACCGAAGAGACCTACACAGAGAGACCAGGCAGTAGCGGCAATCGGCCAAATAAGCCGTGCGCCCCATCTGTCGACAAGCCAGCCGCCGAGGGCGGTAAGAAGAATATAGCCAACGCCGAAAGCAGAGAGAATCATACCAAACTGCGTATCCGTGAAATGAAATTCCTGCTTCAGGGGAGCGATGACAAAAGAGATTGCAGAACGGTCTATAAAGTTAATAAGAGTAATGAAGAAGACGAGACCGGAAATAAACCAGCGATAACGAGTAGGTTTCTCAGACTTCATTCATAACCCCCTGATTAATTTGATTTCCTACTGATTTCATGTCCGTGAGCATAACATCATAGATGGATAAAATGCACTCTTCAAAATACCTTGGCTTGACAGAAGGTGAGGATTTTCTGGAAACTGGTGGGAAATGCATCAAAATTTTTCTAAGGCAACTTTGGCGGCGATGGAGGCGGCTCTTCTTGCGGGAGAGCTTCTCAAAAAAGGTTTTGGCACTCAATTTTCCATCTCTGAGAAGGAGGGGAAGCACAATCTTGTTACTGAATATGACCGCAAGGCAGAGGCGGCGATTTTGCAATTTCTCCGAAGAGAATTCCCTGAGATTCCCTTCCTTGCAGAAGAGAGCGGCAGTTCAGGCACTGCTTCCAACAGTTCTCTTTGGATTATCGATCCCCTGGATGGGACTGTCAATTTTGCGCATGACATCCCCATTTTTTGCGTCTCGATTGCCTTGGAAAGAGAGGGGGGGATCGTCACTGGTATTATTTACCAACCCCTTACGGAAGAACTTTTTGTAGCAGAGAAGGGGAGGGGGGCTTTTCTCAATGGGAAGCCGATCTCGGTTTCATCCACTTCTCTTTTCGCCCGTTCGATTCTGGCGACGGGCTTTCCCTATAATGTTGAAAATAATCCCTTTCATTGCATTGAACATTTTATTGAAATTGTAAAACAGGGGCTCCCTATTCGTAGGTTGGGATCGGCAGCCCTTGATCTTGCATATACTGCCTCTGGTCGATTCGATGGATTTTTTGAGGTGGGACTTTCTCCCTGGGATTGCGCTGCCGGAAAGCTCCTTGTCGAAGAAGCTGGGGGGAGGGTAACTCATTGGGATCAAAAACCATTTCACATCCATAGCAAGCGCCCCCTCCTTGCTACTAATGGCCATATTCATGAAGAATTGGCTGGGTTTCTGCATCGCACAATTTAAATAAAATCATGAATAAACTGATCGACGGCAAGGCTATTGCAGCCACCATCCATGAAGAGGTCCGACAGGAAATCAAGAGAATTGGGGGACGAGGTCCCTCTCTTGCTTTTCTTCTTGTTGGCGATAATCCCGCCTCGGAGAGCTATGTGCGCGCCAAGAAAAGGGCCTGCGCTCTGACGGGCATCACCTCCATTCTTCGCACCTTTCCCTCTTCTTTGAAGGAGATGGACCTTCTGGCGGAGATTGAGCGCCTCGCTTGTGACCCCTCTGTAGATGGTGTTCTTGTTCAGCTGCCTCTTCCCCCTTATATCGATGAGACGCGTATCATGTGCGCTCTGGATCCGGAAAAGGATGTCGATGGGTTCCACCCTCTCAACATGGGGAAGTTGATGCGGGGGATTGAAGGGGGATTTATTCCTTGTACCCCCCTTGGAATCAGGGAGTTATTGCTTCGATCCAACATTGAGATTTCTGGCAAGCATGCTCTTATCATCGGTCGGAGCAACATTGTCGGAAAACCGCTGGCAGCTCTTTTAATGCAGAAAAGAGAGGGGGGGAATGCCACAGTGACCGTGGCCCATAGTCATTCCCAGAACCTCTCCTCGATCGCGCGCTCTGCCGATCTTTTAATCGCAGCAGTAGGAAAGAAAGGATTTGTCACTGCAGAGATGGTTAAAAAGGGGGCTGTGGTGATTGATGTGGGCATCCATCACTCATCTGAAGGGATTTGCGGAGATGTGGATTTTGCAGGAGTTGCGCCGCTTGCCTCCCATATTACGCCTGTTCCCGGAGGGGTAGGACCTATGACGATTGCGATGCTCTTGAAAAACACCTTGCTGAGCTATAAAAGGCGCGTTATGATCCATCCTGATGAAAAGACCTAAAAAAAAGATCACCCGAAGACAAAATAAGAAAAACAACAAAAATCTCCTTGCAATCGGAAGACTCTCTGTTCACCCTAAGGGGTTTGGCTTTGTGTCAAGAGAAGAGGGGCCCGATATCTTTATTCCAAAACAGCGCCTGCTCCATGCAGTGGATGGCGATGAGGTGGAAGTTTCCATTGCGGCAGAGGTGTCGCCTAAAGGCCCGGAAGGCAGCGTTGTCGCTATCATTGCGCGAAATCGCAGCTCGCTTGCGGGCATTGTGCTAAAACGCGTAGTGAATGGACGCCATCAGATCTATGCGCCTCTTCTTGGCAAAGAGAAGCCCCTCTGGATTGAAACAAAAGAGCCTATCTCTGAGGGAGACCGTATTCTTTGTCACATCTCCTCATGGGATGATGGCAAGGGAGGCGCCCTTGGCACACTTTTAGAGCGGATAGGGCATATCTCCGATCCTTCGATTGATGTGAAGGCAGCCGTTGCGGAATTTGAGCTTTTCTCCTCCTTTTCAGAAGAAGCTGTCCAGGAAGCCAAGAGCTATGGAGGGAAAGTCTCCGCGGCAGAAAAGAGGGAAAGACTCGATCTCTCCAAAGAGGAGTGCGTCACGATCGATCCTGACACGGCAAGAGACTTTGACGATGCCATCTCTCTAACACAGGATGAACAGGGGCATTTTCACCTCGGCGTGCATATTGCCGATGTCGCACATTATGTAAAAGTGGGATCTCATCTCGACAAAGAAGCCCTTTCTCGCTGCAATTCGACCTATTTTCCTGGAGAGTGCGTTCCTATGCTGCCGGAGGCGCTCTCCAACGAGCTTTGCAGTCTCAAGCCGAAGGTAGAGAGGTTAGCGGAGTCTCTTCTTGCAGAATTTGATGGAGAGGGAAATCTTATTTCCTATCGCATTGCAAGAACCTGTATTTGCAGCGCCAAGCGATTTACCTACAAGGAAGCGCTTGCTGTTTTGGAAAAGAAAAAACGCTCTTCCCATGCGCCACTGTTGCAAAGGATGGTTCATCTCTGCGGTTTGTTGAAAAAAAAGAGATTCGAGAGAGGAAGCATCGACTTTTCGATGACAGAGCGCCGTATCGCAGTGGACAAGAAGGGGGCTCCTCTTTGCATTGAAGAGATCGAGTATGATATCACGCATCAGATGATCGAGGAGTTCATGCTTAAGGCAAATGAGCTTGTGGCAATTCATTTGAACGAGCGCGGTAAACGTCTGATCTATCGCATCCATGACGAGCCTCGCGATGAAGCGTTTAGCGATTTTTTTGGCTTTGCGCGCAGTCTCGGGTTCTCTTTGCCTCCGAAGCCAACGCATCTGGATGTCCAGCATCTCTTCAAGGAAGCAAAGGATTCGCCTCTGTTGTCTCAGCTTTCTGTAAGTTTTATCAGAAGCATGCGCCTTGCAGCCTACTCGCCTGATAATATCGGGCATTATGGGCTGGCTCTGGAGCATTACTGTCATTTTACAAGCCCTATTCGCAGATATAGCGATCTTGTGATTCAAAGACTTCTTTTTGAAGAGGAGCCTGCTTCTCTTTCTCTTGATGAGGTTGCCGAGCGCTGTTCAGAGAAGGAGCGCCTTTCTTTCCGTGCGGAGAGTTCCGTGGTGCGCCTTAAGAAGTTGCGCCTTGCAGAGACCTATTTTACAAGTGAGCCGGAACGGGTTTATCCTGCAGTAGTCAGCCGCGTCAAGCCCTACTTTCTCTTTTTCGAGGTTCCCCTTTTTGATCTTGAGGGGTCTCTTCATGTTTCAGAAATTGGAAACGATTACTATGAGTTTGATGCGGAGAAGATGCGGTTTTGCGGTGAGCATACGGGAAAGATTTTTCAGGCAGGAAGTGGGCTCTACGTCCGACTTACCCAAATCGACTATCTTCTCCAGGAGGCGCACTGGACTGTGACGCATCCTCCGCGAATAAAACGGGCATCGAAATGAAGAAAATCTTTTTTGCCGGCCTCGTCACGCTGCTTCCTCTGACAATCACTCTTTGGATTCTCTCTATCCTCATGAATCTTTTGACAAGGCCTTTTCTCGGTATCGTCACTTCTCTTTTTGCATCGTCGCCTACCATTGCGGCGCACGTCTCGGCGGAGACTCTGCATTGGATCAGTCAGATCGCGATCCTGATCGCTTTTTTCTTCGCTATTATTCTTTTGGGTCTTACAGCGCGTTTTTTCTTTTTGCAGGCGCTTTTGCGCCTCGGCGACCGAATTTTGCATCGCATCCCATTGATTAACAAGATCTATAAAACGGCAAAAGAGATCGTTCACTCTCTTTTTGCAGAAGAGAAAAAGACATTTCAGCAGGTTGTCTTACTTCCCTTCCCTTATCCGGGCAGTTTTGCGGTGGGGCTTGTTGCAAGTGACACTGCGGTAACAGGTTCTTCGGAAGGAGGGGCGGCAGACCTTGTTCCTGTCTTTGTTCCCACAGCTCCCAATCCGACAAGCGGTTTTCTTGTCATGTGTAAAACGGGCGATTTGATTCCCTTGAGCATGGAGAGCGAGGCGGCATTCAAGTATGTTGTCTCTTGCGCTCTCATTCAACCAGGAGAGGTGCACCCAAAATGAAAAAATCCCTCATCACAGGACTGCTTCTTCTTCTTCCTGTCATTCTCACTCTGGTAGTGATCCAGTTTCTTTTTGATCTCTTCACGGAGCCTGCACTTCCTCTTGTCAGAGAGCTTTTGCACTGGGGGGCCACTCGTTTGCAGTTTAAGCCTCCTGCGGGAACAGATCTCTTTCTCTCTCGTATTTTTGCGCTGATCCTTCTTGTTATCACGATCTTTTTGCTCGGCCTCATCGCTCGCTGGTTTTTCTTCCGCAATCTCTTTACTCTTGTGCGACGGGTGATTTCTCGGATTCCCTTTGTTAAGACGATCTATCAGGTGAGTCGCGACATCATCTCTGCCATCTTTTCCACGGATGGGAAAAAAGCATTTAAACGCCCGCTCTTTTTTCCTTTTCCATCAAAATCTACCTATGCGCTTGGATTTGAGGCAGGTGAAGTGACTGAAGAGATTCAAAGCAAGACAGAGGCGACTCTTATGACGGTCTTTGCCCCTACGGTTCCCCATCCCATCAGCGGGTTTCTTCTTTTTGTTCCCAAAGAGGATACGAAGTCTGTTGCGATGACCAATGAAGAGGCGTTTAAATATCTCATTTCCTGTGGGCTGATTCTTCCAGAGACATATGTCCGAAAAACCCTTTGAAAAGTCTACGTGCCGTATCCTCTATTTTTCCGTACGCAGCGTGCAAGAAAAGCTTGTTCACATTGCAAAGCGGAGTCGTCTGCATTTTCAAAAAAAGGAGGTATTTCTCATTTTTGTCGAGGATGAAAAGGGGGAGGCCTTTATCGATGAGTGGCTTTGGAAGTTTCCCGCAGAGGGATTTCTTCCTCACAAAATAGTGTCTGAGCCTTCGAGTGAGCCCATTGCTATCACGAGGGTTAAAAAGAATCTCACGGGTGCGAAATGGGCGTTCAATCTCTGCTCTACTCCACTTCTCCTCCCGGGGTTTCGCATCATTTACGATTTTGAAGATCACTCTACGCAAAGCAAGGAATCGCTCTCTGCGCTCCGATTTTCCTCCTACCAACAGGCAGGGTATACTCTTATTCACGAAACGTAGTATTCTTGCCATCAGGAACATGGCCTCAAAATCGATTCTTGTTACTGGTGGCGCCGGATATATTGGCAGCCACGCCTGCAAAGCGCTTGCAAAAGCGGGATTTTCTCCTATTGCCTATGACAACCTTTCTACGGGACACGCCTCTGCTGTAAAGTGGGGGCCTCTTGTGCAGGCAGATCTTGCCGATCGCAAGAGCCTGCGGGACGCATTTCTTCGCTATCAACCAGAGGCTGTGCTGCATTTTGCAGCTTCTGCTCTTGTGGTTGAGTCTGTCAGTGATCCGGGAAAATATTATAGCAATAATGTGATTGCCTCTCTTTCTCTTCTTGAGGTGATGCGCGAATTTGGGGTTCCCCATATTGTGTTTTCCAGCAGTTGTGCGACATATGGACAACCAGGAGAGGTTCCCATCAATGAATCACATCCGCAGCGTCCGATTAACCCTTATGGAAGGTCGAAGAGGATGGTGGAGGAGATCCTGTTCGATTTTGGCTTTGCGCATGGGATACGCTCTGCGATTTTGCGCTATTTCAATGTTGCCGGCGCAGATCTTGAGGCAGAAATTGGAGAGGATCATACGCCGGAAACACATCTTGTTCCCATCGCGATCCAGGCAGCTCTGGGGCAGCGCGAAGAACTTGTTGTCTATGGCACAGATTTTCCTACTCCTGATGGAAGCGCCCTTCGCGACTATATTCATGTGGAGGAGCTCGTGCAGGTGCACATTGCGGCTCTGCAGCGCCTTTGCAGAAAAAATGAGAGTTTTTGTTGCAATCTGGGCTCCTGTCAAGGGTACTCCGTTCTTGACGTGATCAGAGCTGTGGAAGAGATGGGTGGGAAAAAAGTTCCCCTGCGTTATGAGAAGCGACGGGAAGGAGAGCCTTCTTGCCTTGTCGCAGATCATCGCCTGGCGCAAGAGTTGCTGCAGTGGCAGCCCCAGAGGAGTTTGCACGATATGATCGCTTCTGCCTGGAAGTGGCATTCGCGATGACAACCCTCTTTTCCTTTCTTTTTGCGACTCTTTTCTTCTTCCTTCAGCTCATCCTCTTTTTTCCTGTCCCGATTCAACCCTATCTTCCCTTTCTTCTCATTTTTCAGGAAAAGAAGAAGCACGCTCTTTGGATAGCAGCTCTCTTGGGATGTACTCTCGATCTCTTCTTGAATGATCCTCTGGGAACCTACGCGATCTCCTATGTCGCAACGCTTGCGCTCTTTTCGCGCATGCAAAAACTTTTTTCCCTCTCCCGTCCTCTCTCTTTTGCCCTCTATGCCCTTTTTGCTTCTCTCTTTTCTTCTTTTTGCCAGTTTGTTGTTCTTTTTCTCTTAAGTGAAGGAGCTCAGTTTTCTGCGGATTGGCCACTTCGCTGGGTTCTTGATGCGCTCTTTGCCGGATTCTTCTTCCTGGTTACAAAAAGTCCCTGGAGTAAGTTTTTTACAAGAGTTGTATCGAAGGGAACTTGAGAAAGCAGTTTGAACCCATCCTGCTGCCAACCGACCTTTTTTGCTTCAACTTCTTCTCTTCCAAGAATCAAGAGGGCTCCTTCCCCATCTGCCAGATCATCTTCCATTTGAAAGGCAAGACCGATTTTTTCCCCGATCTCTCCAAAAAGAGCTACAATCTCTTTGTCGCACTCGGCGATCCTTGCACCACACTGAAGAGCGGCGGCAAAGAGCGCTGCCGTTTTACCGCGGTGCATGGCGATCACCCCCTTTTCATCGCTGGCGCCGAGAAGATCGATCGCTTGCCCCCCTACCATTCCACAGCTTCCCGCAGCTTTCGCAACTAAAGAGATGAGATCGATTTTTGTCTTTTCACCAAGAAGGGGGGCGTTTGCGAGCGTTTCAAAAGCAAGGGTGAGAAGAAGATCCCCGGTTAAAAGCGCAATCCCTTCCGGGAAAGCCTTGTGGAGCGATGGCTTCCCTCTGCGCATTGCATCATCATCCATACAGGGAAGATCGTCGTGAATGAGCGAGTAGGTGTGAACGAGTTCAAGCGCACAGGCAGGATCGATCGCTTGCGCTATTTCAGCGCCACAAGAAAGGGCGGAGGCAAGAAGCAGCTTGGGCCGCAGTCGCTTGCCTCCAGGGAAGAGCGCATAGTGGCTTGCCTCTCTTAATATCCCATCTGCAGGAAGAAGGGCTTGCAGCCCTGTTTCAAGAGGTTCGTGAAACAAAGTCCTGTTGCCCAATAGAGATATAGTCAAAACCTCTTTTTTGCATCTCTTCTGCAGAGTATTGATTGCGCCCGTCAAAGAGCACCTTCCCTCGCATCTCAGCTGAGATGGAATTGAAGTCGACACTTCTAAACTCTTTCCATTCAGTGATAAGAGCGATAGCATCAACTCCTTTTGCCGCTTCTTGAGCTCCTTGACACCATTCGATGGAAGGGGAGTGTGCGAGCATCTTTTGTGCATTGGGGATCGCAACAGGATCGAAGAGGCGAAGAGACGCCCCTTCTGCAAGAAGGGTTTGGATCAGATGAAGCGAGGGGGCATCGCGCATGTCATCGGTATCTGGTTTGAAAGAGAGTCCCCAAATGGCGATCTTTTTGCCTGCAAGGCCTCCCTTCATGGCAAAGTAGCGAAGGATCTTTTCTCCAAGCCGCTCCTTTTGCAGGCAGTTAACCTGGGAGGTTGCCTTAAGAAGAAGGGGATCAACGCCCGCTTCTTCTGCAGTAGCGATCAGCGCCTGCAGATCCTTGGGAAAGCAGGAGCCGCCAAAGCCAACGCCAGGGTAGAGAAAGCTCGGGCCGATGCGCGCGTCGGAACCGATCCCTCGGCGGACATCATTCACATTGGCGCCTACTTCTTCGCAAACCCGCGCCACCTCATTCATAAAAGAGATACGCGTTGCAAGCATCGCATTGGCTGCATACTTCGTCATTTCTGCAGAGCGCACATCCATCACGAGCATGCGCTGGCTGTTGATCTGAAATGGAGCGTAAATCTCGCGAAGAAGAGCTGTCGCTTGCGCTGCATTGGAGCCGATCACGATGCGATCGGGCTTCAAGCAATCCTGCACCGCTGCTCCCTCTTTTAAAAATTCCGGGTTGGAGACCACATCGCAGCGAAAAGAGAGCCCTCTTTTTGCAATCTCCTCGTGAACCCACTTTGAAACAGAGTCCGCTGTGCCAACAGGAACAGTCGACTTGTTAACAAGAGTAATCGGTGCAAGGATCTCTTTGCCGATTTTTCTTGCAACGCTCTCTACATAAGAGAGATTGCAGCGGCCAGTCGAAGAAGCGGGTGTTGGAACAGCGATAAAGGCAATCGGCGCTTGCTGTACAATGGCATAGTCTGTTGTAAAGTGCAGCCTCTTCTGCTTTTTATTGCGATCCACGAGCTCTTGCAATCCGGGCTCATAGATGGGAAGAATCCCGCGCTCCAAAGAGGCGATTTTTTCCTGATCGATGTCGAGGCAAAAGACCTGATGTCCCATTTCTGCAAAGCAGCTTCCTGTGACAAGTCCTACATATCCAGTTCCAATAATCACTATTTTCAATTAGTACGCTCCTTTGGGAAAGACAACCCGTAGTGCTGTTTTTGCAATTAAAGAGAGATCGAGCCAGAAAGATTGTCGCTCCACATAGAGCTCTTCTAAAGAGATGCGCTCTTCCAGAGTGAACTGATTTCTTCCTTTAACGATCCAAAGTGTTGTAAGTCCTGGGCGGACAGAGAGAATTTTTTTTGCTTTCTCTTTGAGATAATGAACCACTTCTTCCTGCGTCAAGGGACGCGGGCCCACGATGCTCATCTCTCCAAAGAGGACATTGAGAATCTGCGGCACTTCATCAAGAGAGGTTTTGCGAAGCCATCTTCCGACCGGTGTAATCCTCGGATCTTTTTTGAGTTTATAGTAAGTTTCCCACTCTTTTTTCAGCACAGGATCGTTTTGCAATAGCTTGTGCAACATCTTCTCAGCATCCGGATACATTGTGCGAAATTTGAGACAGCCAAAAGGTTTGCCATGAATTCCGACGCGTGGATGCGAGTAAAAGATGGGGCCCCTGGAGGAGAGTTTGATGAGCAGCGGCGCGAGAATGAAGAGGGGAGAGAAGAGCATCAGAAGAAAGAGGGCAAAGAAGAGATCAAAAAGACGCTTCATTCTGGCTATAATCGTAGAAGAAGATTATTCAGATTGCAATAGGCCGTTTTGCAGGGCGTAGGTGCGCGAGCAAAGAGAGGCAAGATGTGCGTCGTGAGTGACAAGGAGAAGACTGCAGTTTTCTCTTTTTGCCGTAGAAAGAAGAAGCTTTCCTATAGCAGCGCTATTTTCTGCATCGAGGTTGCCGGAGGGCTCGTCGGCAAGAAGGAGCGAGGGGCGATTGCAAAGAGCACGTGCAATGGCAACGCGCTGTCTCTCTCCTCCTGAAAGGAGTTTGACGGGAAAGTGCGCGCGTTCCAAAAGTCCTACCTGATCCAAAAGGAAAAGGCCCCAGTTTCGGTCGCTTTTTCTGCGATCGATCGCTGCTGGTACAAGAACGTTTTCCAAAGCAGTGAACTCTTCGAGAAGATAGAAGGCCTGAAAGATGAATCCGATAGACCTTTTTCTTAAAGAGAGGGCGTTTTTTTTTGTAACAGTTACACCTGCAATTTCGATGCTACCGCTGTCGCACTCCTCAAGTGTTCCCAGGATATGCAAAAGCGTGCTCTTGCCCTCGCCCGACCTCCCCTTGATCGCAACTGCCTCTCCAGACTTCAGTTCCAGCGAGATGCCCTTGAGAATGGGACAGGAGGCTCCAGAAAATGTTTTGGTGATCTTTTCTGCTTTGAGTTGGAGGTTCATTCTGTCCTCAATACATGGGAGGGGTGGACTCTGCCTGCTTTGAGCGCTGGGATGAGGCCCGCTGCCAAAGAGAGCAGGGGAGTGATGAGGAGAATAAAAAAGAGAGCCTCGCCACTAAGCTCTTTTGGGAGGGACCCTCCAAAAAGGGCAGGGTTAAGAAGGGGTTTTCCCTGAACCTTGCTCAAAAAGGCGACAAGAGGTTCGAGATAGTGCAGAGTGAGAAGCGCAGCTCCTGTGCCGATGAGAGATCCGATCATTCCCAAAACAAGGCCGGATAGCGCGAAGATGGAAGAGACAGCAGTGAAAGAGGCGCCCATTGCCTGTAGAATGGCGATCTCCTTTTTGCGGTCATTTACGAGAAGAACAAGAAGGGAGATGATATTGCAGCAGGCTACGATCAGAATGATCGAGGCGATGAGCAGAAGGAGTCCGCGATCGCTCTGAAACTGGTGCAACAGTTCTCTTGCAAACGAAAAGTCCTCATAAGTTTCTACTTTCCAGTAATCGGAGATTCCCGCCTGCTCCAGACGTGCTTCGATTTTTTCTCTCATCTCTTTGCTTTTTTGGAGGTTTGGAATCCAAACGAAGATCCCGTTTGTTGGCGTTCCATCGGGAGAGAAGGTTTGATGATTGAGGGCAATTGCCTGCGTTACCTCTTTGGGTACAAGGGCGGAGCGATGTCCTGTTGCGATAATTCCAGGGTCGTAGAAGCCAGCGACATGCACGCCTATTTTTTGCTCTTCCGAGGCGCCCAGTGTCGGTGCCGAAAAATGAAGGGAGCCTTTGGCGCCTGGGATCACTCCCTGTTCTTTATAGCTTTTGGGGAGAAAAATCGGAAACCCCTCTCCTTTTGGCCCTTTGCTCTCTTCCAAGAGGTCAGAGAGATGAGGGTTTTGATCCATCCATGAGAGGAGATAGGTCATTTGCGAGACGTAGGAGGGGCCCTCTTTTGGTCTCTGAATCGTTAAACGGAGGAGGGCGCCGCTGATCTCATAGTCTTGAAAGGCGATGCCAGGAAATTCCTCCTGGAGCGCCGTCAGTTCCTGAAAAATGCGTTTCACTGGGTCGATGAGGCTCCCCTTCGCATCGACATTTTTTGCAGGCCAATGCGTCGGGATTTCCCAGTCCCACTCTTCCAAATAGGCGTCAGACTCCAGCGCCTCTCTCTTTTCACCGATAGTTTTTAGAGCGCATCCGGAAGCAGAAGCGATGCTGTCAATGCGATAGAAATAGGAAGTGTAATAGGCCTCTGTAGGGGAAATGCGAATGGGGGCATGCAGCGCAGTCAGCTTTTGCACCCAGTTTTTTTCCATGCCCTGAGTGACAGAGAGAAAGACTAAAGTGAGCCAAACAACAAGGGAAATGACAAAAAGGGAAACAAGTGTGATTAGAGCAGTTGAGAGAGAACGCCTGCGCGGAACAAGATAGCGCAGGGCAATCTGCAGTTCAAGAAACACTATTTTGCTTCTTTAAAAGTAACATGCTTGCGCAGAAGAGGATCGTATTTTTTTAATTCGAGTCTCTCCGTAGTATTTCGTTTGTTTTTTCGCGTCCAATAGCACGATGTAGATTCTGTGCTTTTCAGGCGAACGTTTTCGCGTGCTCCCTTCTTTGCCATGGGTCTCTCCTGGTCCTGATTTTTCAGAACGAGGGTAGCATAAAACCGCTTTTTTTGACAAAAGACCTCTTTCTTCTCGCGTGTCAGAGGCTTGATGCTTAAATTGTTTTGTAGTATAATGATGTGTAATTATTTATGAATTGTATTGCAGAAAAGTAAATCAAAATTATAAAGTAGATGGAAATTCTGTTTGAGTAATGTTGCAGGGGAGGGTCCTGCAATTATGGCCAAGGTTCTCCATGATACTGCCAAGAATAAAACCATGGCACTTGTCAGAGGATCCTACATACTCTTTAGCCGAAGGAATCCTATAATGGCAACCGAAGTTGCCCGGTGTGCGAATCCTAAGGAAAGTGGCCAGGTTATCCAAGTGCGAGTAGATCTTCCAGTCAAGAAAGTCTCCCTCTGCGCGAATATTTATGATCTGTTTGGTTGCGTTCTGCAGTCTTTCAGTTCCGATATAGTGCTGTTGGCCAGCACCTAAGGGAAAGGGATTAAGTCGAACAGCTGGTTGATCGTTTCGCAGTGCGGCATACCCTGCAAGAGCTGCCCCATAACAGTGTCCCACTAAGGTCAGTGATTTACCTTCTTGCTTTGCCTTCTCACAAACTGCAGCAGTTAGTTTGTCTGCCTGCTGAAAAAGTTTTGGATTAAATCCCAGGATTGATAAGGCGACAGTCGCCCATGAGAACATACCTTTTTTGCGATCTACAGCGCCCAGGGCGCCAAATGCCAGAATCCATTCATTATTTCTTGTTAGAAGAGTTGCCGAAAGTTCTGTTTTTTCATCCAGAAAATACCACACTTTGTTACCATCATCGGTTTTTTCTTGAATTGTAACACCCAATGTCTTTAGAGTCTCTTCAGAGAGCACATCAGTAAGAGGGACGTTTTCCAATCCGGGAAGCTTTATCTTGGGGTTCATGTTCCATATGTACGCGGCAGCACATGCATAGGGGAGATATTGTTCTAACTCTTCCTTAGAGGGGTTCTTGTAGGAACTCTCCTCAGGTGCAGTCCCAGGTTTTGGTCCCCTATAGCGCAGTGGGAAATAGAGAACTTCCTGAAGGATTCGAAAAATGTAGCTCGCCGCTTCTGAAACCCTTTGTGTTAAGGTTGCAACTCTTTCTCTTATATAAGAGCAAGTTTCAGAAATATGTAATCTTGGCGTTGCAAAAGAGATCATATGCTTTCCTTCTTCTTTAAAATAATAGTGGAGAGGGGGGCGATCTCAAATCCTTTTTTTTGAGTCTGCGTTGAGGAGGCAGTTCCGCCATAGTTCACATGATCGCTATTAAACACCTCGGTAAATTCTTCTTCCCCTGATGGGATGTAGGAAGTTTTTTTATCGGTAAAATTATGAAGACAGAGGAACTGATCTCCTTTACTACTTTTCCTCCAATAACCGTGATAGATCTTTCCTGGATCTTCCACCCAATATTTTTCGATACGCTGTTTACCTTTCTTTTCTTGTACCGGCGGAGTCCCCATCCATAGGGCTGCGACTCTGTTGTAGAATGAAGGACTACCCCTCTCTTCTGTCGCCTTATCTTCAAGATCTGCACCATCTTTCTCTGTCACTACCTTGTCCTCAAGGTTCGTGCCATTGTCGTCAAATTCATAAAAGGCGCTTTCCTGAGTGTAGAGCTGATTGAGAGCTCCTATCATGGCAAGGAGTGTTTCGTCTTGTTGATGTTCATTAATGAATCTTTCGTCTTCTGGATAGTTTTTCCACTCAATAGGAGTGTTGCTCCCTAGCGACATAAAGTTCAGTTTCTTCCCCGGCAAGCACATCATGAAACTCAAAATGGCCCTCATTTGCGCTTTCTGCTCTTTATCGGTTGTCAGTTTTTGGTTAATTTTAAATAAATCGTCTGCCTGATCATGGCTAATGAAGAGCATCTGTTTGTGGAAATTGTCGCTATTTACCATGGTTTTAATTGACGCATAGGCCCCTGATCTTTGATCGGGAGAAATTGTAAAATAGTCGAAGAGTTTGCGCAGAAATGCGATATGCCATTTATAATCAAACCCGAAGCCATCTGCATTTGGATGAAGTGTCATCTTGGTGTTGCCGGAAAACTCTTCTGCGATAGTGATAGCGCCCTCTCCATGTATGTGGACTGCTGCATTAAGGTCCCGCATAAACAGTTCAGACGACTCAGAATCCCAAGTGTTTAAAAGACTTCGCACGCAATCGATGCGCAATCCATCGATATGCATCTCTTGAATCCAATACATGGCACTGGAGGTCAGGAAATCTCGAACTTCTTTGTTTTGCAGGTTGAAATGTTTTGCTCCAAAGCCAAACGCCCAGTGCTGTAGGCTGGCTTTGTAATATACCCCATCAGATTCGTACTTGTTAGAGCCATCAAACTGTGCAAGACCGTGGTTATCCTTTGCAAAGTGCGCTGGGACAAAATCTAAGATAACCCCGATATTTCTCTCGTGGAGATAGTTGACGAGATACTTGAAATCATCCATTGACCCCAATCTGCTTGTAGGAGAAAAGTAGCCTGTCACCTGATATCCCCAGGAACGAACATCCGGGTGTTCTAAAATTCCCATTAGCTCTACGTGTGTGTAATGTGTTTTTTCGCAATGTTTATGCAAAATCTCCGCGAGCTCTCGATATCCAATGTCTTTTTGCATGCTGTGTGGGTGAACCTCGTAAACACTTAAAGGTTTAGGAGAGCCTGTGGATCGCTTGCGCGTCGAGAGCCATTCTGTATCGCTCCACTGGAATTGAGAGTTCGAGACACGAGAGTAGTGAGTTCTGGTCCCTGAAGAGTCTAAAGAGTAGGTGTGCTCTTTTCCATAAGGATCGACTTTGCTTGTCTTGCCATTGATCCGGTACTGATATTTTTGCCCTATGGAGATGTTAGGGACAGATGTGTGCCATACCCCGCTATTTTTTTTCATAGGGATTGTTCTTTCCTTCCCATCATCATCTGTCAGAATCAGTTCGACTTTTGTCGCTTCAGGGGCGCTTACGGCAAATCTGCCATCAGGAAAACTTCCCAATCTCTCATGTTTTTTATAATCTACCCGCGTTCCGTAGGGAGAGGGGAGGCAATATCTTCGACACCGATCAACTTTCTGGTAGAGCCTGTGAAGATAGAGGCTGTCAGATTCGGAGGAAGTATAGTAGGCCTCAAGGTACTCTTCTTCTGCGGTCTTTTGAGTGGCAAGGGAAACTATTTTTCTATGTCTGCAAGTCTCTACTAAAGAAAGCTCTCTCTTTTCCCCTCTCTTGGATTTGTGAGAGATCGCGTAGTTGTAGACGGTCTGATACTTTTTTGCGCTCTCTAACCAGCTCGAGCCTTTTACCGTTGTCATAACGTGGCGAATCTGAGCACTTCTCTCTTCAAGAGTTTGCTTTTTGCGAGCGGTTAATGCTTTTGCGATAACAGCTGCAAGATCGTCGCTTCCTTTGAACAGGAACCCGTTTTCGGAATTAATGCTATCTGCAAGACCGCCTGTTGCTGCGCCAATAGCAAGCGCGCCATATTGCCATCCTTCAAATTGAACAAGCCCACACGGTTCAAAATTGGAGGGAATAAAGATAAAGTCAGATGCCGCTCGAACAAGTGAGCTGATGCCAGGCCGGTCCTGATCCCCATCTTGATAATAGAGCTTTCCATTCTCCATTCTATAGTCTCGAATTACAAAAACTCCATTTTTGTGCTCTTTTTCGATTTGATCCAGGATCTTTTTAGCTTCTGGATCTTCGCCTGTCCCCATGCAGATGAATTGGCCCTCATTCCTCAGGATTGCTTTAATTGCAGGAGAGAGGCGATGTAATCCCTTTTGGTAGGTGTCATAACGCCCGATATAGGTGATGATCGGCTTTGAAAAATCGATCTTTATTCCTGGTTTATATTTCGTAATCCAAGCGTGCAGCTCGCTACGTATGAGATCCTTCTTTCTAATGAGATCGAAATCATTTTCATCAAAGCTCAAGTCAAGAGGCGTTCCCGTTGATATCTCTTTCCAGTTGACCAGATTTTTATCTGTTTTTGGATTCCACCTGGACAAATTGGCGCCATTGAGAACTCCCGCCAATTTCCCTACGCGAGCCGCCTGACGAATGGCAAATGAAACTGCCTCTCCCTTTTCAGGAAGTTGCGTCTCTTCTGCAAAGGTTTGTGACACTGTTGTCACGGCATCGGCTTCCTCCAAGGCGCGCACGAATAAATTGTCGTTTGTCTTTATTATTCCTGAAGTTTTGTATCCATTAATCACCGGGTCATAATTGTAAAACCCCTCATAAGTTCTTCCTTGTGAGCCTCTTTGGTGGTTATGGAACGTGAAGACAATCGCTGGTACCCGTCCCTCTTTCCACTCCTGTTCATGATCGGCTTTCATCTTAAGTTCGATTCCCGCAACGTGCCAGTCGTGAAGATGGATCACGTCAAAATCTTCTTTTTGTTCATAGAGCAGCTCGGTCGAGAGGGCTGTGAAAGTAGAGAAAAGAAGAGATGTTGCCTTGGCGTCTAATTGATAGATGTTGCCTTTTTCTACTTCAAAGGCCGAATGCTCAATAAACTGACAGCGAACCTTTCCGATTGTGTAACTATAAACCTTATATTCTTCCCCATCGTTTGTTTTGTGGACAATCGGATCTGTTAAGGCATCGCTAATAGAGCTTGGCAAGCTGCTATATTTTGGGAAGACCAGTTGGACTTCATTTCCTAAATCGCACAGACTCTCTGACAATCCGGTGATGGCCTCGGCAAGCCCCCCCTGTTTTAATAGATCCGCATACTCTACGCCCACCATTGCCACTCGAAGTTTTTTTTCGGAAGAAGGGGAGGGGAGGTGGCTCTCCATGCGCTTGATTGAGGTGTCGTAGATAATCCCTGCATCATCAAAAGATCTTGTTTTAATTATAGTGGTGTAGTCTTCAACCAATCTTTTCGACACGTTGTTTAAGTTTAAAAGATTGTCTATTAATGCATATTCTTTGTAGAAAATCTTTACAACGTAATTTGCTATTTTAAACGCGATAACAGAAAATTGATTCAATTGAGCATTTTCAAGCGCAGTTATAGATTTTTTGAGAGTATCAATAGATATTGGATTAACTATCGTTCCATTGCTGGAGCAGTCATTGATAGATTCATTTAGTTTATTGATTCTTCGATCAATATAATTATTAATACCTGCTAACATAAATAGCGCTAATTCTTGCGCATTTATATTACAACAAATCGCGATTTATTGCACTATTGTCCTGTCGGAGAGCTGTTAGAGAGAGATTCGCTGGGGAAAAGAGCGCAGAAGGTGGCGATGCCCGCGATCAGGGCTACCCCCCAGATGAGCATGGAGACTTCGACAGTATCTGCGGATTGGCACTTGCAGTTTGTCGTGCCAAGACACATATCGTTCCTGTCATCCCCAAATCCGTGCAGAAGAAGGGTAATAAAAAAAATAATTCTTATTAACATGGTTCTCCTCCCCCCTAATACCTGTTTAGGCTTTTTTGCGCAAAAGGTGGGGGGGGGAAGAGAGTGAGAAATTACCCGCAATTAGGGGGAATAGGTAGAAGGCGTGCTTGCTGCAGAGGAGACAGTGATGCCCACTACAGTGGCGAGCACTGCGAGACATCCCAACCCTACGCCCCAAGCTGCTTCTGTGTTGTAGGAAGGGCAGCTTCCATTCTGTGGGGCTTTATTCATCATCTCTTGAGCAAAGAGACCATTGTTACCCAACATTGCGATCAGTCCTGTAAGAAATGCTATTTTTTTCATTGCTTTCTCCATAGATTAAACAAAGGAACCTCTGGGCACTTGCGCCCAGAACTTCAGCTTATATGTGGTTTTTCTATTTTTGCGCTAACAAAACTTTTTTTGACTCACCCTCAATGGGTTACAATTTTAAAAAAAGGTGCTTGAAAAAATTTGAAGAGAAGTGATAAGTGTGATCACTCATTCTGAAATTCTCTTTTTGAGGTGTTTTTTTGGAGCAGACCCTAACTCTCTCTTCTTTTTCTCTAGCGTCTTTCTTTCGCGAACCGGAGTCACCTTGTCCCTTTTGGGAGCAACCCCGGGTTCATTTCACGGATCGGGAACTTTTTGCCAAGTGCCGTCCCGACTTGTTGTATATTTCGCAGCCGCTGTTCGCGTCAGAGGAGCTCTTTTCCCAGGTGAAAGAGTTGACGGAGCGTGCGAAGATGAAGGATATCATCCCTCCGGAAAGGATCTGGATGGGAATCTATTTCGATCGGGAAATTTGTCGTTCGATTCATCCCGAAGTCTCGATTCGCTTTATCGACAATCAGTTGGGATTTGGAGTTTTTGCAGAAGAGCGGATCCCCTCTTGCGCCTTTGTTGGCGAGTACACGGGGCTTTTGATCCCATGGAAGAAAAAATCTCTACATGACAAATTTCACGCGATCCGTTACACAATTTGGGGAATCAAGCGCAAAAAGTTCCTTCTCGATGGAGAGAGGGTAGGGAATTTTACGCGCTGCATCAACCACAGCACGACCCCCAACCTCTGTTTGCAGTCGGTCTACTGGAAGGGGATTCCTCGTTTTATTTTTCTTGCCCTGAAAGAGATAGCACAGGGAGAACAGCTGACTTTTGATTATGGAACACTTTTCTGGAAAGAGCACCCTTCCCCTCCGAGACTCCTCTTTTAAGCTTGCGGTAGAAAAAGAGGGGTTACCCGCCTCTTTGTCGCTTGCTTCTTTTGAGGAGGTGATGGGATGTCTTTTTCTGCCCCAGCTTCATTTTGCCGATCCGAAATTTTTGCACTGCGTGGAGAAAAAGACAGAGAAGCTGCGCAAAAAGGGAGAGCTCACAAGAAAGCAGCTTTGGCTTGGCAGCTACTACCGTCAAGAGATCGAGTCTGGCTATACCCCCGATCTCTTTTTTCGCTGGATCGATGAAGAGATCGGCTGGGGAGTTTTTGCGGCGCGCCCTTTCCGGAAAGGGGAATTTATTGGAGAGTATGGGGGGGTACTGCGCAAAAAAAGGCGGATCGATCGCAGAAACAGCTACTGCTTTCAGTATGCCGTCGCTGAGGAGCATCCCCTTCCCTACAACATCGATGCGCGCGAGCAGGGTGGGGTAGCGCGCTGGATCAATCACAGCTTTCGCCCCAACCTTCTCACTATGCTCGCTACTTTTGACAGCGTCTCGCATATTCTTCTTCTCGCTGGTGAGGCGATCCCTAGAGGTGCGCAGCTTCTCTATGACTATGGCGCCGATTATTGGGCTTCCCGAAAAGGATTGCGCGGAATCTTGCCCTAAAGCACTATATCTTGCATGCCAGTGCTCATGGGAATGCATGCGATCGATGAGCTCCTTCGCCATGCTCCAGAAAAAATTGTCCGCATCTATTTTGCCGAGGGGAAGAGGGACGAAAAAATTCTTTTGCTCTGTGAAAAGAGAAAGATCCCCGTGCAATGGGTCTCTAAAAGAAAGCTTGAAGAACTCGCCGGATCGCCTTCCCATCAATCGATAGTTGCAGAGATCAGAGAGCGGCAGTTTTTGTCGCCCCAGGAGCTTTTGCAACGTACGGAAAAAGAGGCTTCTTCACTTGTTTTGATGGTCGATCGCCTCTTTGACCCCCAGAATTTTGGGGCCATTTTGCGCAGCGCAGAGTGCTTTGGTGTTTCGGGTGTTGTCTGGTCGAAAAATCGCGGCGTTGATCTGACGCCAACCGTCGTAAAGGCAAGTTGCGGGGCAAGTGAGCTCGTTCCTCTTGTACGCGTCTCTAATCTTGCCTATGCTCTGGAGGAATTTCAGGAAGCGGGCTTCTTTGCCGTTGCCGCTCTTGCGCAGCCTTCTGCTGAAAATGCCCTGACCTTTTCTTTCCCTCAAAAGACGCTGCTCATCGTCGGCTCGGAAGGGGAGGGAATCCAGCCCCTGTTACAGAAAAAGGTCGATCACTCCATCTTTATCCCCATGCAGGGCAAGATCGCCTCTTTAAACGTCTCCAATGCGACGGCAATTCTCCTGGCGCTATGGCGAAGTCGTTGATTTTTTGATATAAAGAGATATGTGGTCAATGCGCTGTGATACCCAAAGGCTCATCTCTGAAGGAGGCATTGCATCTGCTATGCGTAAGAGTTGCTCCCTGGTCCAAGTTATCGATCGGAGGCATGTCACGGAAGTTACACTCTGAATGAGTTTATACAAACATTGAGTCTTTTCGTTTTCCGATGTCAGTCTATTTGTGATATTGAGAATGTCGTCTATTCTCTCGCCAGTAGCGCTAAGCCCAATTACAGCCGCTTCCACAGCAAGATAATAAGGATTGATTGCTCCCATTATGCAATCGATTCCGTTAAGATTGCGATTTTTTGAGATTATATTCCTTAGGGCCTGTGTCATGATCTGATTTTGTTCGTCAATATTCCTCCATTCTACCAGGGTCGTGACCCTCAAAATATCATCTGTATTGCAACCGTCCAGTGCCAGTCTTGAAAAGATTTCTATTAATGCGTCATCGCGTTCGTATTGAATCTTTATACGATCTGCAATTTTGATTGCGAGGGTTGGATTTTGTAGTAGTCGATACAGCGCTAACGCCTTATCAATGGATGCTTCACCTTGACATGCTGCAACTGCCTGTCCGACTATTCTTAATTTCGGAGGAATGGGAAATCTTTGGCTCAGACGGGCCATAAGGGGTGGAGATGTGCTGAAAGGCGAGTGTAGAACGATCCATTCAACGGCCCATTTCAAGGTATTGTTGTCTTTTGCCGCATAAATCTTTCGAGTAAGAGACCCTTCGAGTTGACCAGCAAAGGAGCGAACAAAGCGAACGCCCCAGGCGCGAACAAAGACAGTGCTGAGATCCGTATGCATGCTTCTGCAAACGCGCATACAGCGCGCTACGTCCTTAGTCTCAAGGTAAAAGAAAATATGCAGAAAAAGATCGGAAGCCAAGGTAGATAAAGTGGGATGCTCGCTCTGATTGCTTCTGGAAACGACCCGATTCGCCAGAACAATTTGCTCGTTATTATCGCCCTGGTTGTTTTCATTGACTTGCTGTGGTTCTTCCGCGGTAGTATAGCAATTGCTTATATTCAGCCTTGCTAAATGATTTGTTATTGAGTTGATAAATTCCATGTTATTTAAATAAATTATAGCATCCATTCAATTTAATTGTCAACATTGATCTCTTTTCGTGTGTCAACGATTTTTTTTGACTCGCATTTCTTTCTCCAGAAGAGTACCCTTCTCTTAGATCCAGGAGAGGGGAGGCAGATATGGAGAAGCTGCAAGATTGGGAAAATACTCAAGATCTTCAAAGAGAATCGTCTACGGGTCAAATTGACGAGCTGTTAAAGCAGAAATTGGAAAGCTGCTTTCACGAAAGCACCTCTAAAGTGCACCTCCACGACCTGATCAAGGTGGCCTGTGAGCACTCCTCGATAGACCTTGCCATTGCTGCCTACCATTTGCCGCCCACTGTACGACCTCTTCTTTTTGAGCATTTGCCGGACTGTGACGCGAAGGTGAAGTTCCTTGTGAACACGGATAGCGAAACGCGTCTTATCCTTTTTCGCCAGTTCAGTGAGTCGAAGCTACAAAAGATTTTTGAGCGCATGCCAACTGATGAAGCGGTCTGGGTCGTAGAGGACATGCCTGAGCGCAAGTTTCGCCGTCTCATGGAGCTGATCGATATAAAAAAGGCAACCCGCATCCGCGAGCTGAAAAAACATGGTCGCAAAAGCGCCGGGCGATTGATGAGCTCGGAATTTTTTGCCTTTCCGATGGAGATGACGGTTGCAGGGGCTCTAGTTCATGTGCGCGACAACCCTCGCATCGATTGCGCTAAGGGGATTTTTATTTGCACCTCTTCAGGAGAGCTTCAGGGCTTTATTCCGACGCGCAATATGATGATTACCGCTCCGAATACACCACTTCGCCAGGTGATGCGTCCTGTTTTGCACAAGGTAACACCAGATGCGACTCGGGAAGAGGTGATCGATCTTGTGGAGCGCTACAAAATTTCCTCTTTACCTGTGGTGGATGAAAAAGATTCTCTTGTTGGCGTGATTGCCTATGAAGATATCGTAGAGGCGATGGAGGATCTTGCCGATGAAACGATAGCGCGCATCGGGGGAACTGATGAGAAGTGCAGTGTTCACGAATCGATTTTTCGCAGATTTCTGACGCGAGCCCCCTGGCTTCTTGTCACTCTCTGTGCAGGTCTTATCAATGTCGGAGTGATGGCCTCTTTTCAGCAAAAGACAGAGGCGCTGCTCACCTTTGCGATGTTTTTTGTTCCGCTGATCAACGGCCTTTCCGGAAATATTGGTCTGCAGTGCAGTACGGTGCTTGTTCGCATGATGGCGATGGGAGGATTTTCTTCGAGTCGCAGGCGCAGCACGATTCTTAAAGAACTTCTCAGCGGCCTTCTCATCGGCGGATTTTTTAGCATCGGATGCGTATTTCTTGTCTGGCTCTTTCATTTCTTCGGCGGTCTCTCCTTTGCCTCTGTTGCCATTCTCGGTCTTGGACTCATTGGCGGCTGCGTAGCTGGCACCCTTCTCGGCGTTTTTTCTCCTCTTCTCTTTGCTCGCATCGGCGTCGATCCTGCGATCGCTGCAGGGCCTGTTGTTACTGCTTGCAATGATTTTCTTTCCATGACAATCTACTTTTTGATTGCGCAAGCCGCGAGCACCTTGTTTTTTTAAATAGACCTTTTGCATAACTAAGGGTTCGTTGATCACGAAAGGTATACGTATGCGCCGCACCCCGAAATATTTTGATGGCATAGAGAATCCTGCAAAACGGATCGATCAACTGCTTCCTGAATGGATGCAGCATCTGAACAAGCGCGTTCAGGATCCGAGGGAAGCGATTTTTTCTGAATGGTTCCTTTTGATCGGTCCAAAAATGGCGCCCTTTACGGAGCCTCTTTCTTTTGAAGAGGGTGTGCTCACAGTACGCGTTAAGAGCTCTGTGCTCTACAGTCTCCTCTCTCAACAGGAGAAGGGAACTCTTTTGCGCCAGTTGCAGGACAAATTTTCTATCAAAGATCTTCTCTTCCGCATAGGCTAAAAAGCGTCGTTAGGCTATTCTTTAAAGAGGTTCGGAAGAGAGAAAGGCATGACGGTAATGGAAAGAGAAAAAGAATATAGCGCAAGTTCCATCACAGTCCTTGAGGGTTTGCAAGCGGTACGCGAGCGGCCGGGGATGTATATCGGCGATACAAACACGAATGGTTTGCATCAGCTGATCTATGAGGTGGTCGACAACAGTATTGACGAGGCCCTTGCGGGCTTTTGCCGTCAGATCTCCGTGATTCTTCTTCCCGATGGCGGGGTAAGCGTAGAGGATGATGGTCGCGGTATTCCCATAGGAAAGCATGAGAAAGAGTCGCAAAAACAGGGCCGCGACGTCTCAGCGCTCGAGGTGGTGATGACGATTCTCCACGCCGGAGGAAAATTTGATAAGAACACCTATAAGGTGTCAGGGGGATTGCATGGCGTTGGCGTCTCTTGCGTCAATGCCCTTTCCAAAAAGCTCACCGCTCTTGTTGCCAAAGAGGGTAATCTCTATGAGATGAGTTTCTCTCAAGGGAAACCGATTACACAGCTCTCATTGCTTGGCCCTACGACAAAAAGAGGAACGAAAGTCACCTTTTGGCCGGATGAGACCATCTTCTCTGTCACTAAATTCGATTCGGATATTTTGGTTAAAAGGCTTCGGGAACTTGCTTTTCTTAACTCCGGCATCACCATCTCCTTTTGCGATGAGAGGAATCTGGATCGCGAGCCGGAATCCTTCCACTATGAAGGGGGTATCTCCTCTTTTGTCTCCTACCTCAATGAAGGAAAGACGCCTCTTTTCCCCAAACCAATCTATCTGCACGCGGTGAAAGAGGGTGAGTCCGGTCCTATTGAATTCGAAGTAGCGATGCAGTGGAATGAGAGCTATTCGGAGTCGATCTACAGCTACGTGAACAACATCGCAACCCGGCAGGGAGGAACCCATTTAACCGGGTTTTCAACGGCTCTCACGCGAGTTCTCAACACCTACATGAAAGAACACCCCTCTTTGAAGGATGAGAAGCTGAGTGTTAATGGCGAAGATATGCGCGAGGGATTGACGGCAGTTCTTTCCTGCAAAGTACCTAATCCCCAGTTTGAAGGACAAACGAAGCAAAAGCTCGGCAACAGTGAAGTTGCGGGTGTTGTCCAGACGATTGTTGGAGAAGGGTTGACCACTTTTCTTGGAGAGCATCCCCAGATTGCAAAACTGATTGCGGAAAAGGCAGTCATCGCAGCTCGGGCGCGCGAGGCAGCAAAAAAGGCGCGCGAGCTTACACTGCGCAAATCGGCGCTCGATAGTGCGCGCTTGCCAGGAAAACTCGCTGACTGTCAGGAACAGGATCCTGCACTCTGTGAACTCTACATCGTGGAAGGGGACTCTGCGGGAGGTTCTGCCAAGATGGGACGCGATCGCAGATTCCAGGCGATTATGCCCATTCGCGGTAAGATTTTAAACGTTGAGAAGGCAAGAGTTGAGAAGGTGCTGCAGAACCAGGAGGTTGGCTCCATGGTGGCAGCTCTTGGTTGTGGTATCGGAGAGGAGTATTTTCAACTTAGCAAGCTGCGCTATCACAAGATCATTATCATGACCGACGCCGATGTGGACGGATCGCATATTCGCACACTTCTTCTCACCTTTTTCTATCGCCATATGCCAGCGCTTGTTGAGAATCAGTATGTCTATATCGCAAGGCCACCACTTTTCAAGGTTGCGCGTAAGAAGACAAGTCAGTACATCCACTCGGAAAAGGAGCTCGATGACTACCTGCTGCGCCTTGGTATGACTGATCTTTTGCTGCAGCGGGCAGGTCGCGCTTTGAGTCCCGAGGAGATTGCGCGTCTGCTCGACCTTTCTTTAGAGATTGAGGGGTTGATGCAGTCGATGGAGAGAAAGGGCATGCTCTTCCGCGAGTTCTTAAGCCTTCATAAAGAGGAAGGGTATCCGCGCTATATGGCGCAAATTGGAGAAAAGAGCCACTTTCTTTACACGGAGGAGGAGCTTTTTGATTTGAGAAGAGAGCATGAGGAGATCCAGAGGATCCAGCATGCAGAGACGCTCGCTTCGATTCCTCCTGAAGAGGTGACGGAAGAGATGAAGGTTCCTGTCATCCGCCCGCTCTTTTTTGTTGAGCTCTTTGAGCCTGGCCGCCTTGCAGACATTATAGGAAAGCTCTCCGAGTTTCAGCTGAAGCTGGGTTGCTATCTTGAGGCTGACGGGGTTCTTTTTGAGCATATGGAAGAGGGGAGAGGTGAGCCTCTTTATACGCTTCGGGAGCTGACAGAGCTTGTGCGTGTAAATGGGCGCAAGGGCGTGGAAGTGCAGCGCTATAAGGGTCTTGGTGAGATGAACCCCGACCAGCTCTGGGAGACGACCATGGACCCTGCGAAGAGAACTCTTTTTCAAGTGACGATGCCTGATGCGATTGCAGCTGATCGCATTTTCACTCTTTTGATGGGAGAGGAAGTAGAGCCTCGTCGCCATTTTATTGAGCAACATGCCCTATCGGTAAAAAATCTGGATATTTGAGAGAGAAAAAACGATGTCCTATACAGAAGACGAAGTGATTCTTCCGCGCACTGTGGAAGAAGAGGTAAAAGAGAGTTATTTGCGCTATTCGATGTCGGTGATCATCTCTCGTGCTCTCCCTGATGTGCGCGATGGATTGAAACCCTCGCAGAGAAGAATCCTCTATGCGATGCGGCAGCTTAATCTTGGCCCCAACGCCAAGCACCGTAAATGCGCGAAAATTTCCGGAGACACCTCTGGTGATTTTCACCCTCACGGTGAGACGGTGATCTACCCAACGCTTGTGCGCATGGCACAAGACTGGGCGATGCGCTATACGCTGATCAATGGGCAGGGTAACTTTGGATCGATCGACGGCGATCCCCCAGCTGCGATGCGTTATACGGAAGCAAGGCTTACCGCGGCTGCGACTGCTTTAATGGAGGATTTGGAGAAGGAGACTGTGGAGATGGTCTCCAACTACGATGAGACCAAGCTGGAGCCTACTGTCTTTCCGGCAAAATTTCCGAACCTTCTCTGTAACGGCTCGACGGGTATTGCGGTGGGGATGGCGACCAATATTCCGCCTCACAATTTATCCGAGCTCATCTCTGCAACGCTTTTTCTTTTGGAGAATCGCCAGGCGACAATAGAAGAGCTTATGAAGTTGATGCCGGGTCCTGATTTCCCAACAGGGGGGATTATTTGTGGCTATCGCGGCATCAAGGAAGCCTACCACACAGGACGGGGAAAGCTGGTTCTTCGCGCCAAAGTGCGAGTGGAGGATCTTGAGAATGGACGTCAACAGATCGTCGTCGACGAGATTCCTTACAACGTGATGAAGTCGCGTATGATCGAAGAGGTGGCAGAACTTGTCCAGCAGAAGGTGATTCCCGGCATTTCCGATGTGCGCGATGAATCGGATAAGGATGGTCTTCGAGTCGTCTTTGAGCTCAAGCGCGGAGAGGTCCCTGATGTATCGATCAATCAGCTCTGGAAGCATAGCGCTCTCCAGGTGAGCTTTGGCTGCAACATGCTCGCACTCGATCGCGGTCTTCCAAGAACAATGAATATTAAGCAGTTCATTGGCGCCTGGATTGACCATCGCATTGAGATGATTCGAAGACGCACGCGTTTTGAGCTTGCAAAAGCAGAGGCGCGAGCGCATATTTTGGAGGGCTATCTCAAGGCGCTCCAAGCACTTGACGAGGTAGTACAGCGCATTCGCGCAGCTGCCAATCGCGAGGCTGCAAAAATTGATCTGATGCAGCGCTTTGATATGACGGAGAAGCAGGCAAATGCGGTGCTCGATTTACGCCTTTATCAGCTAACTGGTCTTGAGTCAGACAAGGTACACGCAGAGTATCGAGATCTTCTGGAAAAAATTGCGCGCTATAGGGAGCTTCTTGCATCAGAGGCCCTTGTACGTGATGTGATTCGGGGAGAGCTGGAAGGCCTTAAAGAGCAGCACAAGTCAGAGAGACGGACGCAAATTGTCGCTGCGGAAGGGGAGCTCCAGATGGAGGATCTGATTGCAGACGAGCAGATGGTGATCACTCTCTCGAATGACGATTATATCAAGCGCATGCCGTTGCAGACTTTCCGGGAGCAGAGGCGTGGAGGGGCTGGAGTGGCTGGCCTTGAGATGAAGAGCGATGAAGATGTAGCAAAGCATCTCTATGTCGCCTCGACGCATGATACGCTGCTTCTTTTCACTAATCATGGCAGATGTTACTGGCTGAAGGTGTGGCAGATTCCTGAAGGAGGACGCCGTACAAAGGGCAAGCCTCTCATCAACCTTCTTGAGGATTTGCGGGAAGGGGAGCGGGTAGCTGCCGTGTTGAAGGTGCGCGAGTTTTCTGAGGAGGCCTCTCTTCTTCTTGCGACCCTGAAGGGCGTAGTGAAGAAGACACTTCTTTCCGAGTTTGACACTCCGCGAAGGAAGGGGGTCTATGCTCTGACGATTGATGAGGGCGATGAGCTGATTGCGGCGCGTATTGTACGCCCTGGCGAGCAGATCATGCTCTTTACGCGTGAGGGGATGGCTGTGCGCTTTGACGAGACTGAAGTGAGAGCGATCGGACGTACGGGCCGAGGTGTTCGCGGCATTACCGTTCGCGAAAAAGAGGATCGGGTTGTGAGCCTTGAAGTAGTCACTCCAGAGCAGACAATTCTTCTCATTTGCGAGCAAGGGTTTGGAAAGCGGTCGCTTGTCTCTGATTTCCGTCAGACACATCGCGGAGGCGTGGGTGTTCGTTCGATCATTACATCAGAGCGCAATGGCATGGTCGTAGAGGCGTTGAGCGTTGCGGATGCGGAAAGCGTTCTTCTCATCTCTGCAACGGGGCAGACTGTGCGTATCCCAATGAGCGATGTGCGAGTGATGGGGCGCTCAACCCAAGGCGTGCGTCTTGTCAACGTGAAGGAAAAGGGAGACACCGTTGTGACGGCGCAGAAAGTAGAAGCAGAGGTAGAAGAGCCTGCGTGAAGCGTGGAGTCTTCATCACAATCGAAGGCGGGGAGGGGGCAGGAAAGAGCACTCTCATTGCACGGTTGACAGAGTCGCTTTCTGCTCGCGGCATCTCCCCCCTTTTAACACGAGAGCCTGGGGGGACTCCTCTTGGCGAGGAGGTTCGCAAGCTGCTTTTGCACTCCCAGCAAACTCTTGGGCCCCGGGCAGAACTCGCTCTCTTTCTTGCTTCCCGTGCGCAGCAGGTGGAGAGCCGTATTCGCCCCGCTTTGGCGGAGGGCAGATGGGTTCTTTCTGATCGCTTCAATGACTCCACAATTGTCTATCAAGGATTTGCAAGGAGCCTTGGCATAAAGGAAGTTGCTTTTCTTTGCACTTTTTTCGCAGGGGCTTTAGAGCCCGATCTCACTCTTTATCTCGACATTGATCCTGAGCTGGGGAAAAAGCGCATGGCAGGAAGACAGATGCGCGATCGCATCGAAGCAGAGGAGATGGCGTTTCACTATAAGATTCGAGAGGGGTACTTGCTTCTTTGCCGCGAGAATCCGGAGAGAATACATTCTCTTGATGCTTCGGTGAGTGAGGAGGAGCTCTGTGAGAGGGCGATGGAGGTGATAGGGGGGAAGTTTTGCAACAGCTCAAAGACCTTGTAGTTAATGACTTATAAATCTTTCCTCAAAAAAAGGATAGATTTATGATATCCTGTCCTTAAAGAGAGGAAAGAAATGATGGAAGAGAGCGCTATTCTCAAAAAACTCCTTGGTGAATTCTGGGACAAGTTAGACAGAATTAAAGATTTTACAGTTCGAGATGCCGAGTTTTCCGATGTTTCAGGAAAAATCAAGGTGGCTATGGGGATGCGGCGCTCTGGAAAAACTTATTTTGTTTATCAACACATTTTCAAATTAATACGAGAGGGCATTCCTAAATCTTCTATTTTATACATCAATTTTGAAGACGATCGTCTCTTGCCAACAGATCAAAAAAAAATGGCTTTATTAATCGATGCCTTCTTTTCTCTTTATCCTGAAAATTATGATAGAAGATGTTACTTGTTTTTAGATGAAATACAAAATGTTGATCATTGGCCTCTTGTTGTGCGTCGGTTACAGGATAGCAAGGATGTCGAAATTTATTTAACCGGTTCATCGGCTAAATTGTTGAGCAAAGAAATCGCAACCAGTTTACGAGGGAGGGCTCTTGCAACTGAAATTTGGCCATATAGCTTTCAAGAATATCTTCGAGCCAAAAAGATTTGTCTAAATCATGAATTATATGACAAAAAAACAGAGGATAAACTAACTCACTTGTTTCTTGACTATTTAACAAGCGGCGGTTTCCCTGAGATTGTTGCAATAGATAATCCTGATTTCAAGCAAAAGATTTTGCAGGAATATATCGATATAGCTATTTATCGAGATATTATTGAACGCCATGGAATTAAAACCACTGGAATCATCAAAGAGATGATTCTTTCTATGTTGCACAATGTGGGAAGACCATTTTCAATTAATAAATTTTATAATGATTTGAAAAGTCGTGGCTATTCGGTTACTAAGGATGTTCTTTATGATTATGCTGATCATATTGAAGATGCTTATTTAGCTTTTTTAGTTCCTCTTTACGATTTGTCCATTCGAAAAGTGCAAACGAATCCAAAAAAAAACTATTCGATTGACTCTGGAATTGCAAGAGCAGTTACACTTGATTATGAGAATGATCGTGACCGTTTATTCGAAAACATTGTTTATTTAGAGTTGAGGCGTCTGGAATGTAAAGTCAGTTATTATTTAACTGAAGAGCGTTACGAAATCGATTTTATAGTGCAGTCAACTCGAGGACAAAAAAAATTCTTTCAAGTTGTCTGGAATGCAGATGATCATGCCACGATGGAACGTGAACAAAGAGCCCTTCATGCAGGAATGAAGGAACAAAAAATTGAGGGAAAAATTATTACTCTCAATTCTTATTTAGAACACGGGTTAAAAATCTAGAGAGTAGGGATTCGCGACCCTTTCGTCGCCTAACCGATCTATATAGGTTACTCAAAAAATAACTATTTGTGGTACCGTTCTTGTGAAGAAAAAAGGAAAGTCCGTGATTCTTCGTCCTGTCAAACATGGTAAGAAATGCGCGGCAGTTAAAGATACAGGGGAAGAGGTCGCTCAGACTACTTTTAAAAAGATAAAACGCAACTATTCGCAACTTTTTGTCGCCTAGCCGATCGATGATCTATTTTAGATTTAGAATATTGACATTCATTACAATTTTTGTTGCTCCATATTGTAGTAATACAAAGCCTTTTGATGTGCAACCCGAATACAATATTCAGGTTATTGGCTGTGTGCACGGTGGCACTCGATATGCTTATTACTGTTTACTAAGTGCTGGACTTTCTGTTGGGCTTGGATGCATTGAATCAGATGGTTACGTAGGTTGGCCTTTTGCAACTGGTTTTTATAATGAACAAGGAGAGGAAATGGAGGGAGCAAAATTTCATCACACATTCCACCAAGTGCGACATCCTCTTTCTGTTATAGCCTCTGTTTTAGCCCTGATGAATGAGCTTCCGGCTAGTCCTTCATTGTCATTTATCTACCAGCAAGTGCCAGAAATAAACCAAAACGATGATCCATTAATAAAAAGTGCTAAGTATTGGTATTACTGGAATAAGAAGATTGAAAGTTTTTCCGAGTGGACATATAAAGTAGAAAATTTGACAGACAGTGATGTAATTGATGAATTTGAAGCGCGTTTAAATCTTCATTGCGATCGTATTTCTATGTGTGGCATTCCTAAACATTTGGGCAGTTCTGGTAAAGCTTTGACCATTACGTGGGAAATGTTGCAGCAGAATATTCCATTGGATCTTTTCAACAAGATCGGCATAATGGCTCGACGGTACGGATATGATGTACCAGGTTATTAGGGCGGGTCATTGCCCCATTACTGGGATAGGTTCTTTGTCAGGACGAAGATTGGCTGGTGATGATCGACTTGGTATTCCAAAAAATCCAGAGGGTCAAAACCATAACTCTTTATTATACGCCAACCATTGAGAAGCATCGGTAGACGTAATTTGCCATAAATGCGATGAGCATTCCAGACCAAAAGGTCTGGGCCAACAGGAACAGCAAGTATGAGAATGCCATTCGGTTTAAGCATGCGTTTGCATTCTTCCATCGCTTTTAGGTCTCCGTTAGGATCAAGAAGATCTCCATATCTTCCTAGACCATCATGCTCATAACTTGAAATCGAGACTACAACATCGAATTGCCTTGGATTCCGCTGATATTCTGCTACAGTTATTGCAGAAAGTCTGGAGTCTTCTACGGTAATCGGATTGTAGTCTATTGTAAATGGTTTTCCTCCAAAATGTAAAACAATACTCTCATACCATGGAACAGTAGAACCAATAATTGCAACTTCTTGATTTAGGAAATGTTCGGAGAAATCTTCGAGAGCGTCGTAGAACCAAAGATCAGTGATCCCGTAATAATTGGCCTCTCTACGCGCAGCTTTTCCCAAAAAAAAATCAACTTCATTTTTTGTATACTTAATGGGACTGATACATGTGTCATTTAAGTAGTGTTGCTCCACAGGTATTTGCTCGTGCAGAGTATAGGCATCGAACAATGTCTCTGGTATCGAGGCTGGAGGTAGCATTTCGCCAAATAGATATCCAAAGGAACAAAATATGCTTGTCCCCCAAAAAGGGGAGATATTGAATATTTTCATGAGCCCAACCTGCAAATTTCGGCGCTTTCATACGCTCTAAAGGTAATTAGTCACGGGGTGCTTCGAGAGTCGCCACCTTTTCTTGCAGTGTCTGAATGGTTTTCCTCAGCTCAACGATCATTTTTTGCTGGTCGAGGATCGTCTTTTGTTGATTGAGGACAATCTGTTCAAGTTGCTCGTAGGTCGGCTTCATAGTAGTAGGAATGGTAGCAAAATCTTTTGTATAACTCCAACATAAAGATGCTTTGTCTCTACAGGAATCGTTGACTACATAGCCCTACATTTGGAGCGGTAGCTCCAAATGGAGGGTGGCAACCGAGGCGCGGGAGCGCAGCGACCAAGACCGAGGGCGGCAGTGAGTAAAAGCAACTTAGTGGTTGCCCTCTTCCCGCACCCCGTGACTAATTACCTCTAAAGTCAAACTTTTCATGTTTTTTTGGTGTATTTTCAACCGCTTGCTTTTCTGAAACTAGAGCGATGAAATTAGCAAGTTTCACAATTTTGTCCGTAATTGTGACATAAAAATGATCGCTCGACATTTTTTCTTTTAAAATCGTCTTGATCACGTAACGATCTCCGTCCGCATGTCCCCCATAATTGGTGTGAAGATCGATGTTTGAGCATGTGCCATCTTCATAAGTAACAGTCATGCAGCTTGCCATGATATCGACTAAAAGTTGACCTTTTTCAAAAGAAAGAAGAACTGCACGTTCCATTTGTTCGCGGTAGGAGCTCATATCAGTTTCTACTTCTACATCGATAGGATCACTCTCTTCAGAAAAAAGGCGCGCGGAACAGCGATGATAATCAGGAATGAAATCGCTCATAAAAAAGTTGTCATCCAATGGATAGTTTGCTAGATGTTGATCTACAATAATACTTAATGAATCGTCGCAATACTGGAGAATTTCCTCTCGATTTGAGTTGGTGAAAAAACGATTCGCAGCGGTTGTTTCAATATCGATTTTTGATGGGGAGAACCCACATTTAGAAACACACAAAAGCGCTAAATCAAGATCGTGGATTGATTTTTCAAGCAAAAGCCCCCCCCACATACTACGATGGCAACGAGTTCCCAAGACAAAAGAATGAAGTGCGTGTGAGAAGGCAAGATGCTCCCAAGCTTGCACATTCTGTAGTTTCCCAAGTAGATGAGAATGTTCTTGTAGCCATTCTGCTACGATTGTTGCCATTGTCGAGTAGCGAAGGGTCAGTCCAATGACCACCTCTCTCTCTTTAACAAGTCCCCAATCAAAACGCTCGAATTCATCGAGTGTTCGAAAGAGGGGTTTTTCCATGAAAATCCTTTGACAGGAAGAGTACTGTAAAACTTCAGTGAGATGCAAGAAATGACGGTCATTTCTTGAGGTAATCCAAATCAGATCTGTTTCTTGATGGTTTTGCAACATTTTGCGAATGTCTTCTGGAGAATCCGAATAAAGAGCAACCTGCTGCACAGCTGCGTCATACTTTGATTTTAATTCAGGATTAAGAAGATGCGATTCATTCTGCATGTAATCGAGACATTCTTCTGCTCGATCGTCACAGATTGCGATGACTGAAATTTCTCCTTTCTGCTTTAAACATTCCAAAAGCAACCATTGGGCCCTACCCCCATAACCCATGATTATTAGAGACAAGGGATCTTCCCCAAATAGAGAAAGAGATGAGCAGAGGAGAGGGAGGAGAAAAAAAAATCCTACCGTACGCTCGGCAATGTACCGACATTGCACAGATATGTCTCCGGGAAAAACTTGTTGAGGATTTTAACCGCGTTCTCTCCGTTTTGCACAAGAGCAGAGGCTGAATAGAGGCAGAGCCCCACTCCATGTCCCTTGCCATAACCGGCAAAAAGGAGTTGATCGTCTTTAAGTGTTACCGTGAAGTCTGAGCTGAGAAGATGTTCTTTCCCAAGAATGCGCTGTAGAGAGACAAATTCGATATCAGAGCTTTCATTCCCTCCCTTGTTGCAGCGTAGAGCATAAACCTTGCCGGAAGAAGCGTCGCAGAACAGTTCCAGAGCGTTTAAAGAGGAGAGATGAAAGAGGGAGCAGAATGCTTTTTTGGAAATTTGATAGCTCCACTTCGATTCTTGCCGCGCAAGTTTGGCATGTGGCGCTTCCACGCCTTGAGGTCCATCTTCCGATCTGCGAAAGATCGCTTCGTAAGCGGCCGTTTTCCCGGCGCTATGTTCTGTCCAGGAGGCAAGGAAAGGACTGTTTCTCTCTTCGTGAGAGTAGAGAAGGATAAGCTGCTTTGTGGAGTCAACAGCTCTTTCAATCGGAGAACGGGCGACAATCAGAGCGCTTCCCATATACCCTTCTTCTTTTGCATCGACATGCCAAAAGCTGCCTCGCCCTTTTAACGCTTTGTAGTAAGCAGAGGTACGAGCAGCAATGGCAACCGCTGCCATCACTTCCGGTTCCATCGGAGTGGGAAATTGCGTTGTCAAAACTGCTTTCACATAGGACTCAATATCGATCTCATTGACAATATGCAGTTTTCCACCAACTCCATAAAAATAGACAGAGCCAGAGTACTGAATCCCATTGATGAAAATGGAGGTGTCGGGGGATCTCGGCTTTACGTAGAATTGATGGATGCCGGAAAATTTTTCTCCCCACTTGAGCCCAGAGGCGAGCTCGCGAATCATAAAGCGCTTGTCAAGAAGGCCAGCGGTGATTCGCGAACCATTCTGCGGATCGAAGAGGTAATAGGGCCCTCTTACCTCGAGAAGGGCTTCGTCAACCTCTTTTTCAAGAAGAACATGGATCGTTTGTGGTAAAACAGTCTCTTTGGCTGTTCGCTCAAAACTGGAAGGCTGATCTGCAAAGAGCAGAAGTGCGGAAAAAAAAGTGCAGATCCACGAGACGAATTTCATAACTAACTCCTGGTGTCTAATTGCATAAATTAGCGTTCTTAAGCGTTCCTATTTATGCAATTAGACACTAGTCCTTCCCATATGTTCATAAGCGAGGGAGGTCGCTTCTCTTCCTCTTGGGGTGCGCCGGATAAACCCTTGCAAAATAAGAAAGGGTTCGTACACTTCCTCAATAGTATGCGGTTCCTCTCCAACGGCCGCTGCCAAATTGGCAAGCCCCAAAGGGCCACCCTTATGGTGATCAATCATAACGGAGAGAATTTTTTTGTCCATCTCATCCAATCCGCGCTCGTCAATTTCCAGCATAGCTAGCGCTTTTTGTGCAAGAGACAGGTCAATTTTCTTTTTTTTCTGAATTTGACACACATCGCGCACCCAACGAAGCAAATTGTTCGCAACGCGCGGAGTTCCTCGCGCGCGCTTGCCGATCTCTTCTGCCGCCTCCTGATCCAGCTCTACCTGTAAAAGTGTGGCAGTGCGCTTCAAAATACGGGCAAGAGTCTCTGTATCGTAATAATCAAGGCGTAGGGAAATAAGGAAACGCGAGCGCAGAGGGGCGCTCAGCAGTCCGGAGCGCGTCGTTGCGCCGATGAGAGTAAAGGGCTGCAACTCAACGCGGATACTCCGTGCATTTGCACCACTGTCGATCATGAGATCAAGACTGAAATCCTCCATCGCGGGATAAAGGTACTCCTCTGCCGTTTTGGAAAGGCGATGAATCTCATCAATGAAGAGAAGATCCCCCTTTTTGAGGTTTGTCAGCAGCCCCGCCAAATCCCCAGGTTTCTCCAGGGCGGGCCCCGAAGTGACCGTAAGTTGCGTCCCCATCGCTTTGGCAATGATATGCGCAAGGGTCGTTTTGCCAAGCCCGGGAGGCCCACAAAAAAGAGAGTGTCCTAAGGCTTCTCCGCGGCTTTTTGCTGCGCCGATCAGAACTTCCAACTTCTGCCTCACCGCCTCCTGTCCGGAAAAATCAGAGAGCGTTTGAGGGCGAAGCGGCATCTCAAAGGGAGTGTCGGGCTTGGCCCAAGAGGATTCCATGTAGGGCGTTGATTCCATGATATACCCAAAATTTGGATAGAAAAAAACTAGCAGGAAAAGAATTTTGCAGCTATAACTACTCAAGTATGAGTTTGCGTTCGGATCGCTGGATTCGCAAGATGGCCCTCGAACATGGGATGATCGAACCCTTTGTAGAAGGTCAGGTGCGAGAGTCTAATGGAAAAAAAATGGTCAGTTATGGCCTTTCAAGTTATGGGTACGATCTTCGCGTGTCCAGTGAGTTTAAGGTGTTTACAAACGTCTATAACTCCATCGTCGACCCGAAACAGTTTCAACCTGATGCCTTTGTCGATATTGAAGGGGACACCTGTATTATCCCTCCCAATTCTTTCGCCCTCGCGCGAAGCGTTGAGTATTTCCGTATCCCTCGCAATGTCCTTACCCTCTGCATTGGCAAATCGACCTACGCAAGATGCGGCATCATTGTCAATGTGACTCCTTTTGAGCCTGAATGGGAAGGCTACGTCACTCTTGAGATTTCAAATACAACCCCCTTGCCTGCAAAAATTTATGCTGGGGAAGGGCTCGCGCAGGTGCTCTTTTTGACTGGAGATGAGGTCTGTGAGATCTCTTATGCGGATCGCGGAGGGAAGTATATGCGGCAAATGGCAATTACCTATCCTTCCATCTAAAGGAAGGATTCTCTATAGGGAAAATATGAAGTGGAAGCATTGGGGCTGGCTTTTTTTTCTTCTCATCCCGCTTTTTTTTACTTATGCCTGCGCAATGCGTACCAAAAAGTCGCAAGTGCAACGCCTTGTTCTTCAAATCCAGGAAAAAGAGAGGGAAAGGGATCTTGCCCTGCAAAAGAGGGAAGATCTTCAACTGCAGATTGCCTCAAAAAACGACCCAAGTTGGATAGAAATGCTTCTTATTAGGGAACTTGGCGTGGTTCCCGAGGGGTGGCTTAAGATTCATTTCATACCAAAGAACCTATCCCAGTAATGATTCTTATTCTTCTTCTCCTTTTGCTTCTCTTTCTCACTTGTTCTGCCCTCGCTTCTGCATCAGAGACGGCGCTCTTTTCTCTCTCGCATTTAACTCTAAAATCCTACAGGCAGCAACCGACCTCTTCCAGGAAGCGTCTTCTTGTTTCTCTCTTGGAAAAGCCGCGCGATCTTTTAGTGATGCTATTGATTGGCAATAGCCTGGCAAATCTCCTCATCCAGAACACGATCTCCTCTCTCTTTGGTTCATTTTCGCACTGGATTGTTAGGGTAGCAGTTCCTTTGGCTGTAGTTCTTATCATTGGCGATATTATTCCTAAATCATTTGCGATGTCGAGTAATGAGAAAATTTCTCTATGGATTGTTCCCTTTTGGAGTCGCGTGACAAGATGGGGAGCGCCTCTGCGCCGCCCTCTGATTAAAATGACTGAGTGGCTCTCTCGCGTTCTTTTTTCTTTTTTACCCAAGGAGAAGGCTCTTTCGGCAGAAGAGCTGCATCACCTACTTCAGTCTTCAGAGAAAAGAGGGGTCCTTCTTTCAGAGGAGTGTGATTTGATTGAGGGCTCACTCTATTTGCAGTCCTGTCTTGTCAAAGAAAAGATGCGCCCTCGCGGAGAGATTCTCTTTTTTGATTACAGCGATCCCTTGGAAAATCTGATCCATCTGATGAGCGACCTTGCGATTACAAGAGTTCCTGTTTGTGATGGCGATCTGGATCATCTTTTGGGGATTTGCCATATCCGCGATTTTCTTCTACACAGAGAGAAAATCGGTGAGGGGAAGGATCTTCTTCCCTTTTTGCACAAACCATTCTACGTGCCAGAGTCCTCCCGTTCCTGGAAACTTCTTCAGCAGCTCTGGAAAAGCGGAGAAAGCCTGGCGATGGTTATCGATGAGTATGGCTCTATTGCCGGTCTTATCACAAGAGAAGACCTTGTAGAGACGGTGGTAGGGGAAATTTCCGATATTCGCGATGTGGAAAAGGATTATACGCGCTCCGGGGAAGATGTGATTATCGCGAGCGGACAGATGGAGCTCTCTGAATTTCGAGAGATCTTTGATATCCCCATTACCTCTAAAGGAAATATTGTGACGCTGGGAGGGTGGCTTGTCGAGCAATTGGGGGATATTCCTTCTGTCGGAACAAAATATGCAACAGATCAGTTTCTGTTCTATGTTCTTGAGGCAGAGCCTAACCGCATCCGCCGCATCTATGTAAGAAAATTATACCCAAAATAGCCGAAGAATTGGCATTTCTTCAGCTATTTTGGGTCTATATGACAAACGCTCTTTTTTTTCTTCTCTGGACTTTTGTAGCCATTGTGCTTCAGGGGCTCTTTATTCTCTTCGAGATGTCCTGTATCTCTTTGCCCCGCATTCGGTTGCAATATGCTGTGAGCCGCAAGGAAAAGCGCGCCCTTTTTATCGATTTTCTTTTGCAGCGCCCCTCCCGTCTCTTTGGAACCACCTTGATTGGGATCAATACAGCCCTTTTAACAGGATCCGAGTGCGCACGGCAATTTTATCAGGCACTCCATTGCAATCCCGATTGGGCGCCCATTTCGCAGGTGGTTCTCGTCGTTATTTTTGCAGAGCTCATACCACTCTTTACAGCAAGGCGCCATCCCCGCCAGATTGCCTTTCTTTTGGCGCCCCTGATGATTCTCTTTGCGCGCCTTTTAACTCCGCTCATTTGGGCCTTTGATACCTTGTCACATGGTCTACATCGCCTAATGGGAGTTCCTAGAGAAACACCGCTCTTTTTGTCGCGCGAAGAGGTGAAGATGGCTTTTCAAGTGGAAGATGAGGAGGAGCTTCTCACAGCGCAAATTTTTCAATGCAAGGGGAAAGAGGCGCTTGAGCTGATGACACCTCTTGGAAAAATCGAAATGATCGCCGCTACCTCTACAGTGCTACAGGTGCGCCATCTGCTCAGCGTGCACTATGTCCCTTTTCTGCTTGTTTACCATCGATATCAGCACAATGTGGTTGGGGTGGTCTTTGCGCGCGATCTGCTGCGCGCTTCCGATGATAAAAAGGTACTCGATCTTGTTAAATCGCCCTGGTTTGTCCCACAAACAACCTCGCTTCTTGCGCTTTTAGAGCAGTTTCGCAGAAATAACCAGAGCGCCGCAGTCGTTTTAGGTGCCTCCGGAGAGGCTGTGGGGCTTTTGCGTCTTGAAGATATTGTCTCCTGGCTGTTTGGGGAGGAGAGTTTTGTTCCCTCCCAGGTATTGCCGCCTCTTCATATTGAGCGCACCCTTTCCGGTGATATGGAAGCCGCTGCTTTTAATAGACAGTTCCAAGGGGATCTCTCCTATTTTTCCGAAGAGACGCTTAGCGATCTTATCCTGCGCTCTCTGGAACATGTGCCAATTAAAGGGGAAACAGTGCAGCTCGGCTCTTATCTTTTTACAGTCCTTGAGCCTTCTCTTCGAGGGGCTAAGATCCTTTCTGTGCGATCTCTTCCATCGTCTTGAAGTGACATTTTGCAATATTGGTAAAGATCTCTTTGCCAAATTGCCGAAACAGCTCTCGCCCTGCCTGGAGAACAGGAGCGCCTGCGCCTTTTGGCAGGCGGCATTTCCACTCTTTTTCAAGCATCTCTATCCCCTCGACAAAAGAGGCTCTTGCAAGAATTGATGCCCCAGCAACGACCAGATCCTCCTCTCCCTTCGTTCTCTGCTCCAGCTTAACCTCCAGCTTCTTTCCCTGAAGCATCTTCTCCATTAATTCAGGAAAGGCAAATTGGTCGAGAATTGCTCTATGGCAGCCCGATTTGTGCGCTACCTCTGCAAGAGCTGTCGTGTGAGCCCACCCCAAAAGGCGATTGAGATTGTGAAACTTCGGATAGAGATTGTTGTAAGTCTGAGGAAAAAGCCTCACAATAGAGAAGAGAAACTTGGAACGGATCTCTGCTGCGATCTTCTGGATTTCGGTATCGCGCATCTGCTTGCTGTCTTTAACGCCCAGTTTTTGAAGAAGGTGAATTCCCTGTTCATCTGCATGAAGAGCCGCAACAGAGAGGGGACCAAAAAAATCGCCCTTACCAGCCTCATCCATGCCGATGCGCGCTGTAAAGTCGAGGGTTGCTTCTGGATGGGAAAAGGCGAAGTGACCAAGGATTTCAGGTTCCAGGTAGAACTCGATGAAATGGGCGATCTCTTTGCCCTGTACAACCAGCTTGCCTGATTGATAGAGAGTGCAGGAAATCCCTGTTTTCTGCGCAGAGAAGAGAGTGTAGGGAGGACGAGAGAGGAGAAAGCCCTGATCTACGAGATTCTTTTCCAGTTTTTCTGCAATTTCAAGAGGGATCTCTGTTGTGAAAAGGGTCTTCTTTTTCATTGTCTATCAAAAGTAGCATAGAAATAGAAAAAAATGATACGCTCGCGATCGACCGGAGAGCGATATGAGTGCAAAGATGGGTGGCCTGTTTCGTGGAAAACGAGAAGAGATGAATCTCTCACTGAAAGAGGTAGAGAATGCGACTTCGATTCGCATGGTTTATCTTCAGGCAATTGAAGAGGGGAAAGCGGCAGAACTTCTCTCTCCTGTTTACGTGCTCGGATTTATTCGGCAGTATGCGCAATTTCTCGGATTGGAAACAGAGAGGCTTTCAAGAGAATTCCCGGAAGCTTTTCGCCTGCCTCAGGAAAAACAGGATTTTGCCTATGGCATCGGCACTCTTGAAATGCGAGCAAATCCGCAGGGGAGAGGACGTTGGATGCCCAATGTGGGGTGGGGAGCTCTCTGCTTTCTTCTCCTTGTAGCAGCTTGGTATTTTGGTAAAATGGTGGGGGCTTTCTGATAGAAGTGTGGGGTGATTACATTCTTCAAAGAGAGCTTGGCTCTGGGGTTTTCGGTCCCTGCTATCTTGCGGAGCATCGTTTCCTCAAGCGTCCATTTGTTCTTAAAAAACTCTCTGATGAATTCTGCAGTGATCCCTCTTTTGGGCGTCGTTTTGAAGCAGAGATCGCGGCTATTGCCAACCTGAATCATCCCAATCTTTTGCCTATTTACAGCGCCTCTTTCCATGAGGGCTTCTATTTCCTTGTTGCCGATCCTCTTCTTGAAGAGAAAGAGGCGTTTCATTTGGACCACTTTTTGCAGAAAGGAAAAAGAAAGCTTTCAGAAGAGGAGATTTTCTTTCTTCTTGGACAGCTTGCCTCAGTTCTTGACTATGCACACGAGCAGGGGATTTTTCACGGAGCGCTTAAGCCCACCAACCTTTTTATCCTTCCGCAAGAACAGAGAGTTCTTCTTTCCGATTTTGGTCTTGTGCGCATGGTAGGGGAGAAACACTATCTTCTTTCGCTTTGCCGCAAAGCAGCGGAGTCTGTGGGGCAGACAGCTCTTGAGTCGCATCGCCATTTTCTCCAGGGCTTTTCCTGTCTTGCTCCGGAGCAAAAGGCTCTTGATTTCCAGCTGATTGATGCACGGGCAGATAGCTATGCTTTTGGCATACTGGCCTACTATTTTCTAACATCCAAATGGCCTGAGGGACACTTTGATCTTCCTTCCAAGCTTTTGCCTGGCCTCTCCTATCACTGGGATCTTCTTATCTCGCGCTGCCTGCAGAGCAATCCACTGCTTCGCCCTCAAAAGCTGCAACAAGCGCTTGAAGAGTACCTTCATGCGCCGCGCTCTCTTTCTCCGGAGCTGGTTCCTTCTTCGGAACTGGGGCCAATTATTGATCATGCGCAGCAAATGGCTTTTTCTTTTCCTGTGGCAGAGGAGCAATCAGCTTCTCAAAAACCTCTCTTGCAAGAGTCAAAAATCGAACGGCCTGAATTTGAACCCGATCCAGGAGCTATATTTCACCGCGACTCTGGGGTGTCGCACTATACGCCAAAGCAGTCTACCTATCTCGAAGTAGAGCCACTCCTTACAGAGATGGTTGTCATTCCTGGGGGAACCTGGTGGCGGGGAAGTTCTGGAGGTGCGCGCGATGAGATGCCGCGCCATCAGGTGCATCTTCCCAGTTTTGCTATTGATATTCACCCTATTACAAATGAGCAGTTCCTGCGTTTTCTACAGGCAATGGGAGGCGAGAAGGACCACAACAACTGTGATATGATTCGTTTGCGCGATGCGCGAATCAAGCGCAGCGGAGGTAAGGTAACGATTGAGTCAGGGTATGCAAGGCATCCCGTAGTGGGCGTAACCTGGTATGGGGCCATCGCTTATGCAAAGTGGGTTGGGAAGAGACTGCCTACCGAGGCGGAGTGGGAAGCCGCTGCGATGGGGGGACAGAGCGGTATTCTTTATCCGACAGGGGAGAATATAGAGCGCACCCATGCCAATTTCTTCAGCTCTGATACGACAGCTGTGCAGAGTTATCCTCCCAATGGCTTCGGCCTCTACGATATGGCGGGCAATGTGTATGAGTGGTGTTCTGACTGGTATGCCTACAACGCCTATGAGCATTCGCTAATCGAGCCGCAAGCTCCCAAGGGTCCAAATCAGGGGGTTTATCGCATCCTGCGGGGGGGATGCTGGAAGAGCCTTAAAGAAGATATGCGCTGTTCCCATCGCCATCGCAACAACCCCGGAGCCGTTAATGGCACCTATGGGTTTCGCTGCGCTGCAGATGTTTCTTAAAAAAGACCTCAATTATGCAAGAGGTCTAAAGAAGATTCCCTGGAGAAATGCCAAGAAGGAACTCTTCCACAGGAATAACGGAAAATCCGCGATAATTTTCCCTTCTTTTCCCCAAGTTTACGATCAGGCACTTGGCTTCCGGGTATTCCTCCTGGAACGCAGCAAGTCCTCTGATGTCATCAGGAGACAGATTATCCGATCTTTTGACTTCAATAGCCCAAAATCCGCGAGGACCATAGATAACAAAATCTACCTCAAGTCTTGTCGCAGTATGCCAAAAAGAGAGGGAGTGTTTTTCGTTTTGTAATTGAACCCAGGTTCTTAAATGCTGGGCAACAAGTCCCTCCAAAGCGCTTCCCTCAATTTCACTCTCAATGTCGAGGATCCCTCGCGGGCGAAGCGCTCTGAAGACTCCTACGTCAAAAAAATAAAATTTGGAATGAGCGATCAAACGCCTCTTTGCTCTTCGCGTGAAAACAGGAAGGGAAAAAGAGAGGAGCAAATCTTCCAAAATATGGTGGTAATTATCCACAGTAGCTCGTTTGACCGCGGATTCTCGGGCAATATCGACGGTTGTCCAAATCGATGCATAGGAAAAGCTGGCAATTTCCAAAAACCGGGCAAAATCACCTATTTGACGCACCAATCCCTCTGTCTGAACCTCTTCTCTTAAATAGAGTGAGATGTAGTCATTTAATCGCTGTATTGGATTGTTTGCTTCCCAAACAAGAGGAATTAACCCTGTTTTTAAAGCCTTTTCAAGGGAAAATTTCTCTTTTAATTCTGAGGCTAAAAATGGCCCCATTTGACGGAGGAGTGCTCTTCCTCCTAAAAGATCGCTTACTGTATTGCGCAGTTTTCTTGCGCTGCTTCCAGTCATAATGAACTGCAGTCCCACCTTCTCTTCGATAAGCGCATGGATTTCTGGAAGTAGATTGGGGGCCCTTTGAATCTCATCCAGAATCAGTGTTTGACCTACCTGCATTCCTCTTGCAATGTCTCTGATCTTTTCTGGATAAGCCCGAAAACGCCGTTCTTCTTCTCCTAAAAGAAGATCGATTCGCACAGCATGAGGATAATGCGCTTTTAGCCAGGTCGATTTACCCGTGCCTCTGGGGCCTAAAAGAAAATAACTCCCTTCCGGAGGCGCTATTTCTCGCTCTGTGTAATATGCTACCATAAATAGCATTTTACATTGAAAAATGCTATTTATGATAGCATTTTTACAAATGCATGATAGTTAGCTGGTTGCAATCGATTTGTTTTTTGATGCCATCTTTTGATATCCTTCCGTTTTTATGGATATCTCTGATTGGATACCTAAAACTTTTCATTGCTTACGAAACTACTCTCTCTCTCTTTTTAAAAAAGATCTTTTAGCGGGAGTTACGGTAGGTGTTATTGCGCTTCCCCTTGCAATGGCCTTTGCGATTGCCTCTGGAGCCTCTCCTGAGCGAGGGCTGTTTACGGCCATCATCGCTGGGTTTCTTATTTCTGCCTTAGGGGGGAGCCGTGTGCAAATTGGAGGACCGACAGGTGCTTTTGTCGTCCTCATCTACAGCATTATTTCCCGAACCGGCTATGGGGGACTTTGCACCTCTACGCTTATCGCAGCTCTACTCCTTGTTCTTCTTGGGCTTTTTCGCGTTGGTTCCTGGATAAAATATGTTCCCCATTCGGTTGTCATAGGTTTTACTACAGGAATCGCCTGTCTGATTTTTTCTACGCAAATCAAAGATCTTCTGGGACTTCAGATGGATAGCCTGCCCGTTTCTTTTATCGATAAATGGAGCGCCTATTTTTCTTACTTCTCTACTGCACTTCCTACAACAGCTCTTCTTTCACTTGGAACACTGGGGGTTATCTTTCTCCTTCGCAGATTTTTCCCAAAAGCTCCCTGGGGTATTTGTGCGATTGTCCTGGCGACTCTTCTTGCCTTTTTCCTGCACCTTCCCGTGGAAACAATTCAGTCGCGCTTCGGGTCGATTCCTTCCACTTTGCCCTGGCCATCCTTGCCTGATCTTTCAATTCCCTCTGGTATGTGGGGGGAGGTGATTCAGAATGGGATTGCGATTGCATTTCTTGGAGGCATTGAATCGCTTCTCTCAGCAGTGATTGGCGATAACATGAGTGGTGCGCGCCATCGCCCGAATTGCGAATTGGTAGCGCAAGGCGTGGCAAACTTCTTCTCTATTCTTTTTGGGGGGATTCCGGCGACTGGGGCGATTGCAAGAACTGCGGCCAATATTAGAACAGGAGCCCAAACTCCAATGGCCGGCATGATCCATGCGGCTGTTCTTCTTCTCATCCTTCTTTTTCTCTCTCCTCTTGTTGTTCATATTCCTTTGGCTGCGCTTGCTGCTGTTCTTGTAATGATCTCCTGGAATATGAGCGAGCTGCCCCATTTTTTCCGCATCCTCAAGAGTCCTTTTGCAGATCGCATCGTCCTTGTTATCACCTTCTTGCTGACGGTCCTTGTGGATATTACAGTCGCAATTTTTGCCGGGATGATTCTTTCCAGTTTTCTCTTCATGAAGCAGATGAGTAACCTTTCTAAAGTCCCCCATTTAAAAGAGGATCAGGAAAAGTTGCCTCCGCATGTGGAGGTATATGAAATGGAGGGGCCTCTATTTTTTGGAGCCTCTCATCTTTTTAAGGATCTTTTCGTAAATCGCACGAGTTATCCGACAGTCTGCATCTTACGTCTGCATTCCATGTCCTATATCGATGCCAGCGGTCTTTTCGCCCTTGAGGAGTTTTACAAAGAGTGTCAGAAAAAAAAGATTCACCTCTTTCTCTCTGGAGTTTGCCAGAAGAAGCGCGAAAGTTTAGGCCATGTCATCGCCTCTCTCGGAGAAAAACACATTTTTGCCGATATGTCCTCGGCTCTCCAGGAAGCAAGTAGAAAAACTTAACCTGAAAGTCCTCTCCAGCTGTTTTTTGTCATAGAATTTACCCCTTTAGTACCAGGTGGGGACGAAGTCTTGCCACTTTACGGGCAAGAGAAGCCTCTTCGACCGCATCCACGACGAGATCGACATCCTTGTAGGCGTCCGGCATCTCTTCTGCAATTGTTTTCCAGGAATGCGCTTTGACAAGGACATCCCTATTTTGCATATAGTCTTCGAGCTTTCGGCCCTTCCAATGCTTCATCGACTCAACACGGCTTCTTGCTCTTCCCGCTCCATGACAGCAACTGCACCAGGTAAGGGGATTGCCAACTCCTGCCATCAAGTGGCTCGCACGTCCCATATCGCCTGGCACAAGAACGGGCTGTCCCGTTTTTTGAAAGAGGGGAGCAAGCTCCGGGTGTTCCGGTCCAAAGGCGCGCGTTGCTCCTTTGCGATGAACGCATACTTTTTTTGGGGTCCCTGCTACGGAGTGCGTCTCAATTTTTGCGATGTTATGACACACATCGTAAAGGAGGGGGATTTCTTCTTTACCAAGAGAGCACACTTCTGCAAAAGCGGAGCGCACATTATGCAGGATCTCTTGTCTATTGTTGAAGGCAAAGTGAGCTGCGAGTGCCATCGCAGCCCAGTAGGCTTTCCCTTCAGGGCTTTGAATGGGGACGGCAACGAGTTGTTTATCGACAAGGTCCTTTGCAAAGCCTTTCCTTAAAAATTCATCGAGAAAGTCCTGGCAAATTTGGTGACCAAAGCCTCGAGATCCCGTATGGATGAGAATGTAGGTTTGGCCCTCTTCTACCTGCCAGCGTTCGGCTATGTCGGGAAGAAAGATCTTCTCTACTTCGCCAATTTCGACAAAGTGGTTTCCCGAGCCAATAGTGCCAAGTTGCGCTCTTCCTCTCAGTTTTGCATCTGAAGAGACAGCCTGCAGATCAGCGCCTTCAAGGAACCCAAAACTCTCAATGCGTTCCAGATCTTCAGGAAGCCCGATTCCCTTTTCAATGGAAAAGCGCACGCCTTGCCTGGTAATCGCCAAATAATCGCTCTCCTCTAACACCCTATCTTTTCTGCCCATGCCAGTTCCTGAAGGGATGCGCTGAAAAATCTTCTCCAGGAGCTGCTTTTTTGTGGCAGCGCTCAATGTGCGAAAGGGGAGATGTGCTAGGGCAAGTCGTACTCCGCAGTTGATGTCGTAACCGACACCTCCTGGACTGATTACGCCCTCTTGCAGGTCCATCGCTGCTACGCCGCCGATGGGGAACCCATAGCCCCAATGCATGTCGGGCATCGCAATGCTGTAGCCTACAATCCCTGGAAGTGTTGCAACATTGCGCACCTGCTCCAGGGGTTTTTCCAGATTCTCTTCTTTCAGCTGGCGATCCGAGGCGATGAGTAGACCAGGAACGCGCATCTTTGCGGTTTGCGGAATAAGCCAGGAGGCGGGGGCAATTTGTTTCCAGTCAGACATCGATGATCATTTCCCATTCTAACAGATGATGCAAAGATTTATGCACCTCCCCATGATGTGTTACTGCTTTGTAGGGGAGGCTTCCGGAGATATCCGCCTGCAGAAAGAGTGCATTGAGCGCCCGTATCACATCTTCGATCGAAGAAAGAGAGGAGAGGGGGCTTTTCCATTGTAACAAGAGAGGTTCCTGAAAGCTGAGCGCCCAAAGGGCATTGCAGAAAAGTTCCTGAAAGTTTCTGCCATAGACATGGAAGGCAAGATCTGCTGTATGTTCAATTTCTTTAAAGGGAGGCACAAAAAAATGAGACCAGAGAATCCTGTATGTCGATTCTCCAAGGCTCTCGTAAAGATGCAAAGCCTTTGCAAAGCAGGGGAGGGGGAGTGGGAGGGTTTGCCACTGATCGATTTGCAATGGAGCGCGCGCAAGTGTGACGTGAGGAAGCCATTCCCGTTCATCCAAGTGAACGCCCTCTTTTTGCCACCAGAGATTGGCTGTTTTTTGATAATGGGAAATCTCCTCCTTTTCCCAAGAAATATGCCAGGCAAAAGCTCGAGGTGACTTTTCTGGAAGAAAAAGAGGAGTGTCGAAAGTTCCTATGGGGCCAATAGGAAAAGAGGGGAGGGGCATGCGAAAAAGAAGATCTTGCGAGAACTTTTGTGTTCTAAAAAAGAGAAGCGTGGCGTGCTTCTCCTTAATTTCTCTGCCTTCAGGCCATTCTTCTGGCCAGGGAGCTTCGATTGCAAGTCCTAGAAAAAATCGGTTCATAAGTTCTTACAAAAGTAGGAAAGCTCTTCCTCGCTGCGATTGTTATTATATTTCATCACCTTGGCCACCTTTTTAGAGATCTTTATTTTATCTTGTTCTGTTCCTTTGATTCCATTTATGAACTGCAAGAGATCGTCTATGCTGCGGCCAGGCGTTCTGGATTCGGGTATGTGGGCGCTGGCGGGTATGGTGCGAGCGCCTGCCATCTTATGAGCAACGGCCTCACACGCACTGCATTGCAGAGCTTCCTCTGTTATCATACTTGTAATCGTTAATATCTCATCTACGCTAAAGTTACAAATGACCATTGAACAGGCTGCCATTCTTAAGGTTCTGTTGTATTCCTTTACATCTGTTATCTTCCTGGCGATAGATAGGATCTCGTCCAGGCTCCGGCCGGCATCGACCATTGCTACAGCGACATCTGCCAAACTGCTATTGCGATCTTCTTCTTGCAGTAGATTCACAATGCTGAAGAGTTCGTCCTCAGTGTAATCGCCTCTTGCCATCGAGCAAGCGGTGATCCTCAAAATTTTCCTGTTTATCTCTGTGTCGCTTACCTCTTTTATGACTTGCAAGAGATCGTTTATATCGCGACCCGCAGTACTCATAGTGTCAAGCATGTACTGGAAAAATTTGCTTGTCTCTTCTTGATTTCGCACTACTCCAAAGAAGCGCAAAAGATCACTTACCCTACTCCTGCGGGAAGAGCCTACTATGGAAATAACACTCCTCAGGATGTAACTATGCAGCGATGGGTCGTCTATTGACTCTGTGATTGTTAAGATTTCTTCTATCTCGCGATTTGCTTTAGCCATATTTTGAGTGACTTTTCTTAAAATTGAAATCCGCTCTTCCTGGCCTTTTATTTCTGTGATGACTTGTAAGACTTCATGTGCACTGCGACCAGATTCGCACATTTCCAATCCAATGGCGCTCAAGGCACTATGCCGACTCCATCCTTTTTCTGTCGCATTGACAAAGTGCACAAGATCTGTTGCACTGCGGCCAGCAAGGACCATCCTGTCAGTAATCTCTTTAACACTGATCCTGGTCATCCATTTCGTAACAGAGAGAATTTTTTCAATACCATGGTCCGTAAAGACCATCTCCTGAACGATTACCTGTAGCGCCGAGTTGCACTTGGCCGATTTTTCCGCATCGCCGAGAAATAGCTGTTTTTTAGCGATCAGACCAATTGTCTTGAGTCCTGGAGGAATATTGTTGACGATTGAGATGAGTCTATTGGCAGTAAGGCCAGGTGTTGCAAGGAGTTCAAACTCCAGAAGCTCAAACTGTCTCTTAATGGACTCATTAGAAGGGGTCGAAATTTTAAAGGAATCTAAGAACCAACGAATTGTGTGATTCTTGACATCGGAGTTCATGCTTTTGCTAACAAGTGACAAGGAGGCCAGGTCCCTTGTTCCCAGGAAAGAGAAAATGATGCAAACACAATCCAGCGGCAATGCTGCAGCGCTGGTAACCCTATCCTCAGCTCGTTGTCGCTTCCCGCTTTGATTGGGTTCTGGCAAATCATTCACATTATTTAACGTCGTGATGCTTAATCCCATTAACTCCTCATATTAGTATATTATACAACAATTTAATTACAGTGTCAACTCAAATATTCTTATACCATTTCAACATAAGATGCATTATCAGACGTTGTGTGGCTAGATTCAATAATAATGTGTTGAGAATTAACGCTTCCTAATGTATAATATTTATTAATAAAATAAGGGGTTTGTTGTGGTGTATAGTTTTGTTAGTTTTTTGTGCAGAAGACATGCTCGAATCGATATTGACGAGGAAGAGACGCCTCGCGATACACCAATTGTCAGGCTGCAATCAAGCGTGCGGGCAGCAGTTTCTGGTGCCTGGGGGACTCTTGTCGCAATGTCTGAGCGCATGACTGTGCGGTCGGAGCGTGCGATAAGGGAAGAACGATCGATTGAAGGTCAAGATGCATCATCATATGGATTAGTGCGATTCTATGAGGCTTTCCCCTCTTCTTTGAACGCGTTAATTTTCTATGGAACGGTAAGGGAGCAGGCTGAACAAATTCGAGAGTGGCAAAGCACAAGTGAAGCCGTTCAACAATGCACGAGTCTTGATGTAACAGACGCCAATCTTTTTTCCGTTCCCCCTGAGATCAGATTCTTTCGCAATTTGGAATTTCTCAATCTGCACGGAAATTTTATAAGAGCTTTACCTGGGGAGATCCGCAATCTTGAGCGCTTACAGGATCTCGACCTTAGTTTTAATGAATTTAGAGATATCACGCTGCCAAACAACTTTCCTATGTTGAATTACGTTAACCTCAGCTTTAACCAGCTTACGAATGTAAGAGGCTTGAGTAACATGAGTTCCTTGAAAAAGCTCGATCTCAGCGGCAATCAGATAAGTGACCTCACAGGGCTCGATTCTCTTGTTTCTTTGCAAATGCTCAAGATCACCCACAATCAGATTGACGATATCAGGGTGATTGGCAGGATTTCCTCTCTTACCAACCTCAATCTTAGCGACAACAGTATTACCAACATCTCAATGCTCTATGGACTTAACCGATTAGAGAATCTCTCTCTCTGTAACAATCGGATCAGCAATATTGCCGTATTGGGACACCTACCCTCTTTAAAGAAACTTTACCTTAACAGAAATAGGATTCAACAGCTCACGCCGCTCAGAAATCTTCATGGTCTGGAAGAGCTGTTCGTTAGCAGGAATTCGATCAGCAGTGTATTGGTACTGGGTTTCTTACACTCCCTGAAACGCCTTGATGTCAGTTATAACAACATCACTGATATGGATGTCTTTTTAACCTTTCCCCAAGCCTGTGATATTAAAGCCTGTGACAATCAGTTCACTTATGAATATGCGAGCCGATTTCAGCAAAGGTTACTGACTGCAAGAGAGCAAAATCCTGAACTGAACGTAGAAATCTCTATCGCATCTGCCAGAAATGGCCTGGAAGAAAATCTCATAGAAAACCAACTCATTCAATGGACATGGGAATTTGCAACAGCCTACCCTCCCAAAGAATATCCCATCGATTGGGAAGAGCGCCAGAATAATTTTGCGTCGCTCATGCTGCTTGATGAGAAAAACAAAGAAAACCTGAACAAATATCTGTGCAAATTGCGGGACACCGCGGACTATCAAAATCAAACAGCAAGGAGGAATCTGGTTCTTCGCGTGGAACGCATGATCCAACTTAGTCTGAAAAACAGAGAGTTTCGTGAGAAAATTTTGGCTCTGATTGCGGAGGGACTGACTGGTTGCGAAGATCGCATTTTAATCACTTTCAATGAGATTGAAATTCAATGGCAACTGCACTGTAAGGAACTGAGTGAAGAAGAGGTTAGGGAGTTTTCCTTACGAGTCGGGAACTTTGAACTCTTAAAGACGTATGCGATGGAAGTGGCTAAAGCAGATGGGCTTGGCGATGTTGTCGAAGTAATGCTCAGCTACCAGCTCTCTCTTAGAGAGCTCTTAAGCCTTCCTATTACAACGCAAGGGATGCTCTATCCAGACATGGCTCCCCTCACTCCGGAGAAAATTCAGAATGCGTATGAGAGGATTTCCAGCTGCTCCGAACTGGAACGACTGGCCAAATCCAAAGTTTGGAATGCTCATCAGAAAAAGAAGCTCCCCGACAGAGTCACAGAGCTTGAGGGCCAATATGCCTCTTTTATTGACGTCGCAATGGACTATTTTCAGAACGAGCAGTCGGAGAGACAACTGGTTTTGGAAAGTGCGGAAGAAGAGCTTAAGAGCGTTTTAAAAGAGTCCAAACATATCGTTGAGGCAGCTGGGAAGATTGCAGAAAAACGCGAACTTGCGATTGCGGGCCTCAGGTCTGATTGAAATCCTGATCCGAGGTCTCCTCGAGCATTCGGCGCTCCCCTTCATTCATCTTTTGACAGGGAGGCGATTCTTGGGAAGAGGGCTCTTCTGGCGTTGACGGCGCTTTTTTTTGTGTGGGCGCGTTTTGAGAGGGTGTCTCATCAGTCACTTGCGAAGAGCTCGGAGAATGTTGGGAAACAATCGCGAACATCCAGGCGGCAAAAGGAAAAAAACGAATCATAATCAACTCCCATATATACCGAAAAAAGCTCCAAAGTCAAACTTTTGAGCTTTTTCGGTATACCCACCGCTGTGAATGATTGTCCAGATGAAAATCAATGTCAGCATCTTCAAGCCAATGAACGACAAAGCGATAAACGAGTTTACCGCGTTCGATCAGCATCGCTTCATTTCCAGTAACGGAGATCCAGACATAGAGTCCCAAGAGGAAAAGCAACCACAGAAGGCGTCTCATGAACTATTTTTTAGTTGTTTTTTGATATACCCAAAATAGTCCAAGAATTGGCATTCTGGTCAGCGTCAAAGCAGCCAGAAATCGACTCGCCCGCGGGGAAGCTGTATTGAGAAATTACTGCCCCCGCGAGCGGGCCGATTTCCGGCGCCTTCACGCGGTCAGAATGTCAATTCTTGGACTATTTTTGGTATATATGAGGGACCATGGCATAACTCTTTTTTTATCTCAAGGTATATGCTCAATCTGCTAGGATGAAGTCCTATGAATAAAGAGATCCGCTGGCAAGAGCGTTTTCAAAACCTGGAGAGAGCCTTTATTTTTCTCCAGGAAGGACTACGGAAAGAATCTCTGGATCCCTATCAGGAAGCCGGTATTATTCAGAGTTTTGAGTTTACCTTTGAACTTTCATGGAAAACTCTGAAGGATTTTCTGGAGAGCAAGGGGATGCCTGTCTCCTTTGCACGCGATGTGATTAAAGAGGCATTTGCAACCGGGTTGATTCAGGATGGCCATCTTTGGATCGATATGTTGGAAAAACGCAACCTTCTTTCGCATACCTACAATAGAGCGCAAGCAACCCAGGCGGTGAATCTGATTCGCGAACGCTATCTTCCTGGGTTGGAGCAGGTTTATTTGGAGCTCAAACAGCGATGTTCGGCCTCTTAGATTCTGATCTTCAAATCATTAAAGATACCTTGTCTCATTACCCAGAAGTTGAGATAGCAGTGATCTACGGATCAAGGGCTATGGGAAATTATAAGCCAGGCTCGGATGTAGACATCGCTTTGAAAGGCGCTATCACTTTTGACACAGTGACAAAGATCTCCTGGACATTGAACGAAGAGCTACCCCTCCCCTATCGCTTTGATGTGGTAGCCTATGGAGCGCTTACCAACGATGCTCTCATTTCACACATCGATTACCACGGAAAAGTTTTTTATAGCAAAAAAACCTGTTAACAGCCCCCATACAGGGGGCTGAATTGTTATTGAGATACAGTGTTATTTTTGAGCAACGATGTAGTGGCTCGTTGTCACAAGACGCATGCGATCTGCTTCCACAAAGGCTTGGCCATCTCTTGTAAGCCTGTCGAAGAGAACGCGGAAGTGTGCAGGAAGCACTTTCCATTCGGTCAAGCGATAGACCCAGCGAGAAAGACCTGTGTAGAATCGGTCCGCTTTGTCGATTAAAGGCGCTTGCAGGCCATCGATGCTGGCATTTTCATTGACCAGAATCTTGAACCCGGCACTGCGCAGAGCTTCTGCGTAAGTGTGAACAGAAGGAGTTCCAATGGCTCCAATCAGCGGTTTAATCCTCTTCATCAGATTGGCGTGATGAGGGTTGGAAGCATCATAAGCATCCAGGCTCATCCAATCCAAGCAGGCAAATTTGCCGCCAGGTTTCAACATGCGATACACCTCGGCAAAGAGCTTTGGCAGACTTTTTGCAAGGCTGAAGACCTGAACCTGATAGATCCCATCAAAATGATTTTCGGGGAATGGGAAGGGAAGATCGTTGAGATCCCCGCGCTGAAAATGACACTGCTGCTCAAGTTTATGCGCACGGATAAATCGCTTTGCACTGTCCAATTGATCCAGATCGATGTTGACCCCGGTAACATGAGCGCCTGTTACTGTTGCCATGTGGCTTGCAATACGCCCTCTTCCACATCCGATATCAAGCGCCTTATTGCCAGGCTGCAGTCCCAAATCTTTGGCCATTCTTCTCTCAAAGAGATTCTGGTTCTCGATGATGCTTTTGGAGAGATCCATCGCTGGGGGAATGTACATTTTTTCTACCTGACCAATAGCGCACAGGTGATTGAGAACGCTGTAGTAATCGACCAGTTTCTTTTGTACTTCTGCGTAGTAGTCTGGGCCCATGTCGCGAATGAGGTCTTCTTCATTGACCCAGTCGTGATTGTAGATGTTGTAAGAGTTCATGAAAGCATCGACTTTCTGCTGTGGCAGTTTTCGCAGAGCGTTGAATGATTTCAGAACAGTTCCTAATCGATAGAAGAAAAATCCCATTCGGTCCGGTGTGATCGACTGCAACATGCAAAAAACTCCTTTCTAAGTTGGCTTATGATGATCTTATAGTGGCAAGAGGATTTCTTTTCCACAAAAGAAAATAGACAGCTGTGATCCAGAGGAAAAAGAGAAGAAAGGCAAGATAGTGAAGCGAAGGCAGGAGCCAGTCGCTTAAGAAAAATTGCAGGAATAAAATACAGAGACCGATCAGCGCTTTGATGGAACGCCAAACAAAAACATCGATAAAGGCTTTTGCGCGAAATTTCTCCTCAACCTTCATCGGGATATAGAGCATCTCGCGCACGATGCCGAAGAGAGAAAAGTCGACCGACTTGATGAGGATGTAGGAAAAAGAAAGCATCGCGAAGGAGGGAAGAAAAAATGCAAGACAGGCATTCCCCAAAAGAAAGAGTGGAACAAAAAGATGCCCTCCGCGAACTCCAAGGAAATGAACCATGAGAAATCCCCCAAGAAACTGGAAAATTCCCGCAACAAGATTGGTCAATCCTGTAATTTTCCCAACGTATGCCGTCCTTAGATCCAGATTGGAAATATTCTGCTCTAAAGAGACGTTGAAGAGATAGTCCATGATACCAATGGAGACTTGCATGAAGGCCACAACTGAGAGCGCGACTAAAAGAAGCGGTGAGCTGCGAATGAGAGCGACTGTACTTTTTTCCACAGAAAGATCGCTTTTTACTTCCGTGCGCTGCAACGCGCTTGAGGTAAATGCCGAGCGATAGAGAAAAAAGAGAAGAAAATAGACAGGAAGCGTCGAGAGAAAAATGGTTGCAGAACCCACTTCTACAGCGAAAAAACTGGGTAAAAGGCTTCCGACAATCGCGCCGCAAGTTCCCACCCCCATGAAAAGACCATAGAGAAATTTGGCGCGATCAGAAGAGACTGTTGTGTGGATCATGGACCAGAATTGCTTGTAGACAAGGAGGATATAGATGTCCTTCCAGAGAAATTGGAAGAAGATAAACCAGGGGGCATAGGGAAGGGCAAGAGCAGAGAAGAGATGGACAGCGCAGATGATGCTGGCTACTGCGGCAAACATCCGCAGAGGCCCCAGTTTTGCAAGGAAGCGATTGTAGAAAAAGACGCAAGCAAAATTACAGGGCACAGAGACGAGCCAAACCCAGGGGATGCTCTCTGAGGAAAAGGTGGTAAGAAAAATAGCGCTACTGGAGGGACGGGTGGCTGCATACTCAAAGGAGATAAAGAATGCAGTTGCCATTGCGAAAAGAATGAATTTTTTCATCGATGTGCCCATTCTTCAAGAAAGTGCAGAAAGGTGACATCATATGTGGGAGATATATAAAGCCAATTGGAGCGTTTGGCGGGAAGTTTAAGGAGAAGCTCCGAACATTCATGTGCTTTTTGAATGACCACGTGACGTCTGGAAACGGGAAAAGAGAGGCGATCCAGAGAAGGACACGCTGTGTGAAATTCCCAGCCGATCTCACTCGGCGGGATCTTTTCCCGTTTGCGAAATTCAGCAAGATCCTTCTCTGTAATAGCAGGAGGGATAGTAAGAGCGCGGAAGCGATGCTCGCGGAAAATAATGCAACGCGCATCCCGATGCCCAGGAAGCTGCGGGTCTCTTGCCGCTTTCATCAGCGCTGCGATGAGATCGATATCGCTTACCGAAAGGAAGAGATCGACGCTCTCAAGGGCCTTTTTGTCAAAGTGGGCCTTCATATAACGGCGCAGATGAAAATTATAGGCCTTCACAGAAGAGTATTGGTAGATTCTTCGATGCATAAAATGACGCGCCAGCATCAGCGCCTCACATGACTCCAGCCCATTTTCATCGATCCCGAGCTGCAAAGAGTCCCCCTCTTCTGCGTTCGGCAGAATGCGCAAAGTCTCTATCAGTTGATGATAGTCAAAAAGACCATAAACCACTCCCGTGCTTCTTGCATCGCGCAGCAGATAATCGATTCGGTCTGCTCCAAAAAAATCGCCGGTTATAAGCTCGGAAACAACCTTTTCCCATGCCGTAAAAGATTGACCTGTCAGTGCATGCCACTTCTCTTCCCCAATTGCGACCTTCTTGATATCTTCTACTACATTCTTCTCTGTTAGTGCCTGTCCGTAGGAGGAATGAGTCAGCAACTTCTCCCAAATGGGCTGCAGGTAGCTACTCTCGATAATCTTAAGCGTCCACCCTTCATGTCCTCCAACCCCCAGGAGATCCTTTTCTGCTACATGGGAAAAGGGAAGATGGCCAAGATCATGACAAAGAGCTGCCATTCTCAGAACGCGCCGCCAATAGTGGTACTCTGCAGACCCCTTGCGCGGAACAAAGTGAAAGACGTCGGGACGCACTGACTTGCAGATCTTGTCAAACATCAACGTTGCAAGGAACATTACGCCCAAAGAATGTTCAAATCGGGAATGAGTTGCACCGGGATACACAAGGTAGGCAATGCCCAGTTGATGAATATAGTGCAGACGCTGAAAGGGAAAGGAGTCGACGAGCTCTTTTTCCAGCTCATCCAAAGGAATGAAGCCATGCACTGCGTCATAAATTTTTTTATTGGAGGAGAGAAACTCTTTGGCCATACCGGGTAAGTATACTATGGATGGGTATTATGGTCTTGGTTTGCTCTCCTGTGCATAGGAGGAGCTGACAAGCACAAATTCTGCTTTTCTTTGAAGCTCTTTAATGCTCCTTGCGCCTCCATAGGTCAGACCGCTTCGCAGGCCGCCCAGTAGATTTGCGATCAGGTCTTTAGCGCTTCCAGTCACCGGGCCCCAGAAATCTACACCCTCAGCTACTGTCTTTGCCTTCAATCCGCCATAAAATTCATTTTGAAAATCCAAAGAGGCCTGTCCGCGAAATTTCGCTTCCAGTCCAGCAGGAGTCTCTCTTTTTGGAGCTGCAGACTCCTTTGTCTGAGCAAAGAGCTTGCCGACCATTACTGTGCTGGCGCCTGCTGCAAGGGCAAGGACAAGATCTCGACTCGAGCGGATTCCCCCATCTGCGATCAATGGAACGCGCAGCTTTTCTGCAATGCGGCTGCAATCCTGTACAGCGGTAAATTGAGGCACTCCAAAGCCCGTCACAAGCCGGGTTGTACAGGCAGCGCCGGGACCAACGCCCACCTTCACGGCATCCGCTCCCGCATTGACAAGGTCATGATAACCCATTGCTGTGCAAACGTTTCCAGCGATTACTTCTTTTTCCGGATGTGTTCTTTTGAGTTCCTTGATGAAATGAAACATGCGGTCTGAGTGGCCATGTGCGACATCGATGCACACTCCAATGGCGCCTTCATCAAGAAGTTTTCGACACTCATCGAGTTTTTGGATTCCGGTAGAGATGAAACATTTGTTTGCATAGCGTTTGACAAGTGCTCGTTGCTCTTCAAAAGAGGAGAAGCGGTGAAAGATGGGGACTGACCCCTCTTCTAGGAGAAGATCTGCGAGTTCTCCCCCAATCACTGTGTCCATATTCGCTGCAAGAATCGGGATATCCACCTTGATTTTGCGCGAAAGCCAGCTGGAAACATCAGGCTCTGTTCGGGAAGGGACATTGTTGAATTGCGGGACCAGGGCGACGTCATCGTAAGTAAAAGCGTGGCGCATAAGCTTCTCTTCTTGCATTCTTTCCAACTGGAAGTTTATCGTTTTCTCTAACAAGATGCTACCCATTTCTGTTTGCATTCTGACAAAAAACGCAAGTGCCACGATTGCTGAATGCCTGGAGGCTCTCACTGCTTTTTCACAAGTGCTGCTATTGGACAATGGTTCTCAAGACAAGACCATTGAGATCGCAAAGAAATATCCCAACGTCGAAATACACACCTCCCCTTTTCTCGGATTTGGTCCATTGCGCAATCTGGCCGCATCTCTTGCGCGCCATGATTGGATTCTCGGCATCGACAGCGATGAGGTTCTTTCCTCTCCCCTTCTTCGGGAAATTCAATCCCTGAATCTGGATTCTGAGAAAATTTACTCCATTCCCAGACATAATTTTTTTCGAGGCAAGTGGATTCGCGGTGCCGGTTGGCATCCCGACAGGGTCCTTCGCCTCTATCACCGCGCTGCAACTTCTTATACAGGACAGGTTCACGAATCGCTTCGAAAGGAGGGCGTGGCGATCCATTTTTTGCACTCTCCTATTTTTCACACTCCCTATCGCTCTATTTCCGATTTTCTTGTCAAAATGGAGCTCTATTCAACTCTCTTTGCAGAAGAACATAGGGGAAAAAGGAAATCCTCTCTTGCAAAAGCAATCGGACATTCCCTCTTTACCTTTTGCAAAAACTATTTTTTTCAAAGGGGCTATCGAGCAGGAAGCGAGGGATTTATTATCTCGCTCTACAATGCGCACACTGCTTTCTATAAATACATCAAACTTTCTGAATGACTCAAGAATTGACATTTGAAGCAGCTTCTCCCCAACTGATCTGGATGCTCCTCGCAGCTGCAGGGAAATTGGGCGCGCTCCCCAGGATGGCTTGGAGTTCTGAAGGATAGGTTTGCAAAAGCGCGGGTCGTTCTGCCTCGTCGGCGTCAAAGTATTCTCCGGCTTGTAGAAGAAGGTTAGCATATCTTTCTGTGATCTCCTGTGGTGCAGAAGGCTGATGAATGGGAGGCAGTGCAACTGGTGGTTCAGGAGGGATGGCTGGCAGACCACGCTCGGCGATCCGGAACAACAAAAGACAGCATATCGCTTCGTTCAGTCCTACTATAGATTCACAAGTCACAAAGCGTCCTATGATACAGGAGGCTATGCCAAGAGAATCCAATACGCCGTAAGTTGCGCCAATGGTTGTAAAAGCGCAACCTGCAACCATACAAATAGCCCTATAATGGGAATTATGCAGCTCAGGCGACGCTACCGCCCGGTAGGTAAAACAGCACGCTGATGCACCTCCAGCAAGACCTCCAACAGCACCCGCTCCCGGTATACCCACAGCCAATCCGGCAATAGCACCTATTTCAACACTACTTGCCAGCATTGCTGAAGAAACTGCACAGGCATCAAAAACATGTGGTTGACAATGCATTCTATCAACACAAAAATTTCGCAGACTTACGTATGAATTTATCATTAAAGAACCTATGGGTTATCCGGCAGTTGAAATAGCTTCTCTCCAACTGGTCTGGATGCTCCTCGCAGCTGCAGGGAAATTGGGCGCGCTCCCCAGGATGGCTTGGAGTTCTGCAGGATAGGTTTGCAAAAGTGCGGGTCGTTCTGCCTCGTCGGCGTCAAAGTATTCTCCGGCTTGTAGAAGAAGGTTAGCATATCTTTCTGTGATCTCCTGTGGTGCAGAAGGCTGATGAATGGGAGGATGTGCAACCGGCTGTACGGCGGGAAGCTCTACTTGAGCTTCCGCCTGATTATTGATTGGTGGCCAGAAATGATTGTAGCATGCCACAGATCCGGCAGATACTGCATATGCCCCGGCACCTCCAATTCCAAATCCCAATAGAGTAAATTTTGCAGCAAAGCAAAAGGAATGAACAGGTAACAGTGTAGAAGCCATGTAGGTTGCCATAGCCAAAAAGCCAGAAGATCCAAACAACCGCATCACAAAGTCCGTGGGCCTCTGATGAGCATGTGAACCGCTTATTATAGCGTAAGAAGCTGTGCCTGGTCCACATACGGCTATTCCTGTGTGCATTCCAAGAATAGGCCCTATATTCGGCAAAATTGTTCCAGCAACAGCCCCAGCCGCAGCGCTGGTTACTGCCGCAGCGCTTACACCATCGAGAAGTCCGCAGACTTGTCTACAGGGTTCACCACTCCGACAACATGGCTCATTTGCACAGCATAAATGCGAAATTAATACACACATACTTCACCAACCTTGTGATATTACTTAATATTATACAATAAGATTAATTTACAGTAAATAGTAAACTTTAACAAAGTTGTCTGAATTTATTATATCGAGCATCAACTCGCTTGTTTCAAGTAGGTTACTATGCTGTTTCAAGGTAGGACTATCTGGTATTTGCGGCGGTTTCCGCCCAATTGGTCCTGATGTCATTCGCGGCCGCAACAAAATTGGGCGCGCACCTTAAAATAGCCTGAAGTTCTGAAGGATAGGTTTGCAAAAGCTCAGGTCGTTCTGTCTCACTCGCGTCGAAGTATTCTCCGGCTTGTTGAAGAAAGTCAGCATATGTTTCTGTGATCGCCTGTAGTGCGGGAGGTTGATGAATAGGAGGCACTATAACTGGCGGCGCAGGAAGCTCGACTTGAGCTTCTTCCTGATGATTGGCTAGCTGTTCATGATTATTATCTCGCGGCCCTATATGACTGTAATACGCCATAGCTCCAACACTTGTCGCACATGCCCCGGCAGCTCCAATTCCGAATTCCAACAGAGTAAATCTCATGGCAAAACAAAAAGGATGACCAGGTAACATCGCAGCAGTCACGCCAGATGCTGCAAAAAAAGAGGCCGCACATCCTGGAATTACTGCAGCAGGACCGATCGCCACAGCTAGACCTGCTGTTCCCGCTACCCAAGTACAGATGCATGGTGCACCTGCGGCCATTCCTGCGTACATTCCAGCAATAGGCCCCACTTCAGAAAAAATTGCTCCAGCGATAGCTCCGGTTGCCGCTCCCATTGCGGTCATCGCGCCCAGAGTGCCCCCAAATCCACAGAGATATCGATCTTGCTCGCTTTGACAGCATTCACTTAAAATACACATATTCCACCGATATTTTTATAAAAAGTGTATCGTTATATTAATTAAATGTCAAATGTCAAAATAAAATTCAAGTAATCTATTAACAATTACTAATCAGAAGATCGGAGGTGGTCTTGGCCATGAAAAAGAGAGAGTTGTTCTACCCAAACGCGCGAGCCAGGCGGCTATATCGACCTCTAAAGTCCGAGCTTTAGTGATCACTTCGCGCAGTTCATCCCACCCTTTAACAAGATGCGCCTCTTCTATAAGTCCCAGCAATTCATTATGGTAAGAATCCTCCAGATCAATCATACCCTCCTCGATACAGCGCTCGAGCATCCCCTGCATCTCCTCCAGATTTTCAAGGGTTTTTTCTTTTGCTATGCGCAGCGTTTGTTCTTTCATGGGTGTATCTTCTTGCATAAATTGTCAAAAACAGTGATCTTTCAAAAAGGGCGATCCATGTTTCAACTTTTTGAAATCCTTAATCACTTCATCTGGAGTCATGTTGCATTCTTGTTGATCATGGTTCTCGGGCTCTATTTTTCCTTTTTCTCGCGTTTTTTTCAAATTTGGAGAATCGGAGGGATTTTTCGTTCTTTTTTCGCCTTTTTTGGAATACGCACAACGGACAAAAGAGGTATCCATCCTCTAAAAACCTTCTTTGCCGCTATTGGAGGCTGCATTGGAATCGGCAATGTAGTGGGAATTTGCACAGCAGTAGAAATTGGCGGCCCCGGAGCTCTTTTTTGGACTTGGATCGGCGGTCTCTTTGGCATGTTGATCCAGTATGCAGAAGTCTATTTAGGCTTGAAATATCGGATCAAAAACGAGAAGAATAATTATGACGGGGGCCCCATGTACTTCCTCCCCCTTGCCTACAAAATCTCCTGGATTGCCCCCCTCTTCTGCATTCTTTTCTGCATCTATGGCGTGGAGATCTTCATGTTCAATGTGATGGCCTCCAGCATGTCCATCAACTGGGGTGTCAATTTTCACGTCATCGTTGTCCTGCTCCTTATCGCTACGATCGGCGTCGCACTCGGCGGAATCAAACGGGTAGGAGAAGTCTGCAGTGCCATTATCCCCTTTTTCATCCTTGTCTTTTTCGCTATGTGTCTCTGGGTCTTGCTCTCCAATCTTGCAGAGGTCCCTTCTGTTTTTGCTTCCATTTTTAAAGGCGCTTTCTCAAGTCAGGCGGCTCAAGGCGCTTTTGCGGGAAGCACAGTCTCTCTTGCTATCTCTATGGGCCTTTCCCGAGGCGCTTACTCGGGTGATATCGGCATTGGGTACAACTCAATCATTTACGCGGAAGCTCAGACAAAAGAATTCCAAAAACTCTCTTCTCTCACCATCATTGGAATCTTTCTTGACACCTTTGTGATCTCCACGCTGAGCATCCTCATCATTCTTTCTACAGGTGTTTGGAAATCAGATATTAATGTTTCTTTCATGGTGCAACAGGCTCTCTCTCTCCATTTCCCCTACATGCAGCACTTCATGCCCTTTTTTCTTTTCCTTTTGGGCTTTACGACGATTCTTGCCTATTTCACAGCAGGGGTCAAATGCGCAAAGTTTCTTTCTCCTAAATGGGGACCTTTGGTTTATTACGCTTACGCATCTTTTTCTCTTCCTACATTTGCCTACGTCGATACCCATCACGCCTTGAATATCATGTCTTTTGCAGGCGCAATTCTTCTCACTATCAATCTGGTAGGAATTTTTCTTCTCAGAAAAAGGGTTATTTTCGGGTTGGATGAGGAATAATTCTTGGTTTATAGACATAGCGAGGGCGAACAATCGGCGTCCCCTTGCCGCTGCGCGCTTCGAGACGTTCGTACACAATCTGAATGGCGATTCCGACTGAGCGGGAAAGACCAAAGAGAAGAGGAAAGTAGTCGGGATAGGGAAATCCTGCTGCTGAGAGAAGGGTTCCTGAAATCGCATCGACGTTAGGGTGAGGATTGGTGATTTTGGGATTTTCCTGCAAAATTTGACTCCCTTCACTTCGAAGTAAAAGGGCAATAGAAACAAGCGGATTATCTGCAAAATGCTCTTTGCAGTAGTCGTAAAGGATAGTTGCCCGCGAGTCTTCTGCTCGCAAGACCGCATGGCCAAACCCGAAGAGAAGTTTTCCCTCTTCCAGACGTTTGCGAACGAGGCGATTCACCGCCTGTGCAGTTGCGGAGGGCCCCACTTCTCGAAGTACCTCTTGAACAAACTCGAGGCAATCCTGTGTTGCGCGCCCATGGCGAGGCCCGGCAAGAGCTGTCATTGCAGCAGCCATAGCGCCGTACATCTGCTCCAGCCCGGAAGCCACCGCTTTTCCGACGAAGACAGAGAGATTTCCTCCCGCATGGTCATAATGGAGTATGTTAAAGAGTCGCATTATCTCAAGAAGGTCACTACTTCCCCCTCCAGGTAACGCGAGCATTTGCACAAAGTTCTCAATATAACCAAGCTCAGGCTTCGAAACAGAAGTTTTCCCCCACCCCGCGTGGTGATTGATAACCGTCGCCACAATCTGCGGCATCTTTGCGATCAGATCCAGGCAATCTTCCCTGTAATCGCCTTTCCCTTCGCACATTCCCACTACAAGAAGCGCCGCGGCAAGCATATCCATCGCTTGCCCTTTTCGAGGAAGTCGTGCGATTGACTCCAATGTTTCTTCACTACATCGCCCGCGTTTTACAAGCTCTTCCTGAAAGCGCGCTTTCTCCTCAGTCGTCCCCTCCCTTCCAGTGTAGAGAAGGTAGATCACTTCAATAGGATCTCTGGTGGCAAGAGTCGCAATAGGGTGCCCCACATAACTAAGCCCTTTGTAGGGGTCGATAGAAGAGGTAACGCAATAACCTACGGGAATTCCGCGCAGCCCGGTCTCAAGATGTTCTTCCGTAACGGTAAAAAGGGTTTCTTTTGCCATCAGTGTTTCACCTTAAAAGATGAGCTATCATCTCTCTTTCTTCAACAAGTTCGCGCTCTGTCTGCTGAAGTCTTTCCTCCAAAAAGGGGTCGAGCAGCAGATCAGACGCAATGTGCCATTCCCTGCCATCAAAAAGGCAGGGGAAGGAAAAGATGAGGTCTTCGCGGACGCCATAAGGATTGCCTTGAGACCAGACTCCTGCGGAAAACCACTCTCCCTGCGGAGTCGGGAAGAGAAAGGAGCGCGCCTGTCCAATAATTGCATGTGCCGCAGAGGCAGCAGAAGATTTCCCTCTGGCTGCGATCACTTCAGCTCCCCTCTTTTGTACCCTGGGCACGAATGCCTGCTCCAACCAGTCGCGATCGCGGATTACCTCCAAGGCGGGCTTGCCCTCAATTCTGGCGTTGAGAAAATCGGGCACTTGCGTTGCAGAGTGATTCCCCCAAATAGTAACGTGGGAAACAGCGCCGGAAGGAACTCCTGCTTTTTGAGCAAGCTGAAAAGAGGCGCGGTTTTGATCCAGACGGGTCATTGCAAAAAATTGCTTTTCCGAAAGCCCTGCTGCATGGTGCATGGCAATGAGCGCATTGGTATTGCAGGGATTGCCAATCACAAAGATTTTTGCGTTTCTGGAGGCGACGTCGCCCAAAGCCCTCCCCTGTTCGACAAAAATCTTTCCATTTTCGCTTAAAAGATCCTTGCGCTCCATTCCGGGTCCCCTCGGCTTTGCCCCGACAAGAAGCGCTATATCTACATCGGCAAAGAGCTCCCTGGCCGAACTTCCTCTCCTGATCTCATGGAGAAGAGGAAAAACACAATCTTCCAGCTCCATGACAAGGCCCTGCAGAGCCCCTTCCAGCCCTGGAAGCTCAAGAAGATGGAGAGCTACAGGTTGATCTTCTCCAAAAAGATCCCCTGCGGCTATGCGGAAGATCAGGCTATATGCGATCTGTCCTGCCGCCCCTGTAATCGCGACGCGCTTTACTGACTTTTTCATATATATTCAAAATAACCCAATTGAGTTATTTTGAGTAAAAAGATTTATTTGAGTGGCGAAGCATGGACCGAAAAGCTGACTATCCAATTCAACCGTTGATCATAAACCGCTGGTCTCCAAGAGCAATGTCAGGAGAACCCCTTTCTGACGGGGAGCTTTTCCCTCTTTTTGAAGCTGCGCGCTGGGCCCCTTCGTCCTATAACAATCAGCCTTGGCGCATTCTTTTTGTCAGGCGCGAGACCCCTCATTGGCACACGCTGTTTGACCTTCTTATCGATTTCAACAAAGGGTGGTGTCAGCGCGCCTCTGCTCTTCTTCTCTTTTTTTCTCGCACTACTTTTGAGCATAATGGTAAACCTTCAATCACTCACGCCTTTGACACTGGGGCTGCGTGGGAAAATCTTTGCCTTGAAGGAAATGCACGGGGTCTGGTTGTACATGGCATGCAGGGGTTCGACTATGCCAAGGCCTCCCTTCTAATTCCTCCTGAACATGAGGTACATGCCATGTGTGCTGTGGGCAAAAGGGGGCAAAAAGAGGATCTTTCAGAAGAGCTGCAGGCAAGAGAGATCCCAAGCGGGCGTAAAAAAATAGAGGAATTTGTTTTTGAAGGAAGAGTCCTTTAATTTTTTCTGAAACACGTTGGTGTTAATCCCGTCTCTCTACTATACTGAGCTGAAATGTTAGAACTTACAGCAGTCAAGAAGCAGAGAATTCAGCTCTCGGATTACGATTATCAAAAGGATATTGCCCACCGCATTCTCCTTGCCGAGGCATCAGATTTTGATCTGGAGGTCATTGAAGAAATCCTCTTCAGCCCGCTTCGCGTTTCCTATAAAAAGATTGCCCGCCATATGGAATGCACAGAGGAAAAGCTTCTTCTCCTCTTGCAGAAATTGAAGGAGGTGGGACTGGTTACTTTCGAGGGAGACCAGATTCTTATCGACAAGGAGAGCCGCAAGCACTTTGAGTTTTTTATCTCCCGGTTTGATCCCGCTTTTCGCCCTGATTTTGATGCGATTCAGGCTCTTTTGCGAAGAGTGCCGATCCATCTGCTTCCCTCCTGGTATGCACTGCCCCGCACCTCCAATAATATTTTCACCTCTATCCTGGAAAAATATCTGCTCACCCCGCAAATTTTTCAGCGCTATCTGGCAGAACTGCATTTCAACGATCCTGTGATTTCTCGCATTGTCAAGGATCTTTTTGCAGCGCCTGACTATACCCTCTCTGCTCGCGACGTGATGACGCGCTATAAGTTGAGCCGCCCCCATTTTGCAGAGGTTGCTCTACTGCTTGAGTTCCATTTTATCGCCTATCTCTCCTATCGCAAAGAGGAGGGTCGTTGGGTAGAATTTCTGACTCCCTTTTACGAATGGCACAACTACCTGCGCTTTCTCAAAGAAACAGAGCCTATGCCTTTGGATAAAAAGAAAGTCATGCGCTCTCATGCAAGTGATTTTGCCTTTGTCGAGGAGATGGGGCGCCTTCTTGAGGCCCTGCTGCGACAACCTCTTCCTCTCAAAGGGGAAAAGGCACCTCTTACCGAGCGCGCACTGCAGAAACTTCTTCTTTTGCAACTAGCAACGGAAGAGAAAGGGCTTCTTTACCCTATGGAGGGAGCGCGCCAGTGGGTGGAAAAAGATCTTGAAAACAGAGCTCTCTATCTCTATCGCCATCCACTTAATTTGGCCGCGATGGGCAGTAATGAGAGACAGATTCGCGAGGGCGAAAAAACGATTCGCCGCGCGGGTCGTGGTGAATGGATGGGATTTGATGATTTTTGCAAGGGAGTTTCTGTAGCTCTCGGAGAAGGCCCCTCTGTTATGCTCCGAAAAGAGGGCAAGCATTATCAGTATGCGCGTGCAGTTCAGGGAGAAGAAGAGAAAAACTGGCTCAAAAGGATTCTTTTTGATTGGCTCTTTGAGACAGGAATGGTCGCTGTCGGCACTTTCAAAGGAGGAGGCTCCACCCAAGATGCCTTTCTAGTCACGCCATTCGGCCGTTTTTGTTTTGAAGAATGAACCTATGGGCAGCAAAGGAAAAGAGAAAGAGCTCGTCTCCAATCGCAAGGCATTCCACGACTATGAAATTCTGGAAACTTACGAAGCGGGGATTCAGCTTTTGGGAACAGAGATAGCTTCGCTTAAAAACCATGGGGGGGCTCTTCGCGATGCCTATGTTGACATGCGAGGCTCTGCACCATGGCTCATCAATGCCTCTATTGCTCCCTACTCTTTTGGCAACCAGCTCAATCATGAAGAGAGGCGCCCCAGAAAGCTCCTGATGCATAAACGGGAAATCGTAGCTCTGGAGCGCGCTGTATCCGAAAAGGGACTCACTCTTATCCCTCTTGCCATTTATCTCAATTCCAGAGGATTTGCCAAACTTCGACTTGCGATTGCCCGAGGAAAAAAGCAATATGACGTGCGAGCAGCGGTCAAGGAACGCGATCAAAAAAGAGCGCTGCTAAGAGGCGAGGATTAGACCAAAAAAAGCTGAAAAGTTTGACTTTAGAGCTTTTTGAGGTCTAGATCTATTTGGTCAGAGGAAACGCAGACCAGCCGTTCGGATTATTTTTATCCGGAACAAAACAATATACTTCCCCATGAGCAAGCTTTTGTTCTTTCCCAGTTAAAGAACAAGAGAGATATTCAAACACTTTTTCGTGAGACACTATAATTTTCGTTTTGTTTTTTAAAAAATCCGCCTTAAAAAGTCGAGATTGAGTGAACTGGTACGATTCTGGAGCTTTTTTAGATATAGGTTCTTGACAAAACTTTTTCAGATATTCACAATGGTGGATTCCATACCTGAGGGGCTTACATGAAGGTTGTAATTTCAAAACTCGATCTTGTCGAAATCATTGGCAGAATTCAGAACATCGTCCCGACTAAGCCCACCTCTCCCATCTTGGGCAATGTGCTTTGCGAAGCGATTGATGATCAACTTGTTATTTCTGCAACTGACCTTATGGTGAGCATGCGCTGCTTTGTGGATGCAAAGGTAATCGAAGAGGGCGCCATCGCTCTTCCTGCCCGCCGCTTCTTTCAACTCATTCGAGAGCTAACCGCACCTCAAGTCAAGATTCACGCTCTGACCCACGAAAGCGCAGAGATCACGACAGGCTCCTCTCTTTTTAAGATCCACGGAATGAATCGGGAAGAGTTTCCGCAATTGCCCGATCTTGCTGAATCTTTCGAGTTTCATCTTCAGAAAAAAGTTCTCAAGGAGATGCTCTCAAAAACTGCTTTCGCAGCAGCAAAAGAGGATAACAGATTCGCTTTAAACAGCTTAAGAATATACATTGCCGAGCAGAAAGTGACCTGCGTAGCAACGGATGGAAAGCGACTTGCAAAGATTGTCATTCCTGTAGAACACCTCGATCCTCTGGTGCGCGGTTCCTACCTCTTGCCTTTGAAAGCAGTCGATGAAATGCTCAAAATGGTAGATGACACAGAAAATCCTGTGACTTTGAAGTTTGCTCGCGATAAGATCTCTGTAGAGGCAGGAACTATTGCATTGATTTCCAAACTTCTTGCGGGGCAGTATCCCGATGTGGAGCGCGTAATCCCAAGAGCTATTGCTCGCGAATGCTCAGTCCATCGCGAAGAGTGGATAGCGCTACTTCGTCAAATTTCTCTCTTTACTTCAGAGACAAGTGGCTCTGTGCGCTGTACGCTGGAAACAGGGCAATTGCACCTCACAGCCATGAGTAGTGAAATTGGCGAGGGTAGAGTCAGTATGCCCGTTGACTATGCTGGAGATAAACTGGAAATAGCCTTCAATCCCTTCCTTCTTGTCGACATTTTGCGCCATAGCAAAGATGAAACAGTGCGCCTCGGGCTTATTGACTCGCATAATCCTGGAGTTATCACTGATTCGAGTGCGGCCCTTTTTGTGCTGATGCCCATGCGATTAACTGAACTTCCCTCTGCACAACCTCCTGCTGCTCTTGCCATTGAATGACTCTTTACCTTCACTCCCTTGCTTTGCGCAACTTTCGCAATTTTAAGGCAAAAGAGGTCCTCTTTGCCCCTGGGATCAATCAGATCTGGGGAGACAATGGCCAAGGCAAGAGTACCCTTCTGGAAGCGATTCACCTTCTGTCGACGGGAAGATCTTTTCGCACCCAACATTTTGCCGAGATGATTCGCGAGGGGGAAAAATCCTTTTCACTCCATGCCGAGTATGAGCAAGAGGGGCGAAAAGTGGAGGTGGAGCTTTTCTTTGATGGCAAAAAAAAAGAGCTTCGGCTCGATGCGACTCGTTACAGCTCCTTTCAACCTCTTCTCGGTCTTTTCCCTCTGATTGTCCACATGCCGCACGATGCGGCTCTGATCGAAGGCGCCCCTGCATTGCGAAGGCGCCTGATGAACTTTCACCTTTCACAGAGCGATTCTCTCTATTTCCACCATCTTGCGCGCTTTTGGCGTGCAATGAAACAGAGAAACGTCCTTCTCAAAAAAGAAGACGATCTCTCAATTGCCTGTTGGGAAGAAGAGATGGCCCCTTCCGCTCTTTACCTTCTTGAAAAAAGAGCTGCCTGGGTCCTTTCTCTGTACTCCCCCCTTTTACTCCATAGCGGAAAACTTTCGGAGGGAAAAGAGGAACACCTCGTCCGGTACCATCCTTCTTTTACTCAGAACTATCGAACTGAACTGACTCAAGAGCGTTCGCGCGCAAAAGAGCTCGGATTTACTCTGCGAGGCCCTCATCGCGATGACATCTCTTTTTGGATAGGAACTCGCAAGACGCCCCTTTTTGGCAGTGAAGGACAAAAAAAGACGGCGATTCTTGCGCTCAAGCTTGCAGAATGGGAGAGCCTTGCAAAGCAAAAAGGGACCTTCCCTCTCTTTGCTATCGACGATCTCGGGCTGCCTCTTGATCCAGGTCGCCTGCATCGCTTTTATGAAGAGCTCTCTCATCTTGGTCAGGTTTGGATCACAGCCCCCACTGCCCTTGGCTCTTTTCCTTCCCATCAAATACATCTTGCCTAACCTCCCTTCTTTTCAGTAGAATCCGTAAAAACAGATGCGTTTTTTCCTCTTCATTCCTACCTGCGCCCCTCTTTCTCTTTGGTGCAACACCACCCTTGATTTGAAGAAGGTATTTGCAGCCTCTCCCTTGATCTACTCTGCACTCCTTCTTATGTCAGTGGTTGCAATGACACTGTGGCTCTACTCTCTCTTCACATTCCGCTATAAACGCATTGTCCATGCTCCTCTTGTCTCTGCACTCAAGGCGAGCCTTCAGAAAAAGGAGTGGGAGAATGCGCTCTCTCTTTGTGAAACTCACCCTGGCCCTCTTACAGCAATCATCTGTGTAGGACTCAAGACAAGAGCATTAGGAACAGGCGTAATGCTCGATGCAATGAAGACAGAGGCTAAACGCGTTTCAACGCCCCTTTGGCAACGGCTCTCGCTATTGAATGATATCGCTATTGTTTCTCCCATGCTGGGCCTTCTGGGGACTGTGATTGGGATGTTTTATGCGTTTTACGATGTAAATCGTTCTATTGAAAGCATCCATGCGCTCTTTGATGGCCTTGGCATTGCTGTGGGAACAACGGTTCTTGGGCTCATTGTAGCAATTCTTTGCATGCTCTTTTCTACAACTCTCAAGTATCGCTTTCTTAAAACATTGAGCCATGCGGAAGCAGAGGCAGTTACGCTCTTCACCTTGCTTCCCGCCGAGGTATACCAAAAATAGTTATGGATCTGATCCCTCATGAAGAGATACGTCCGGCGCAACACTTCAATTTCGCGCCGATGATAGACTTTCTTTTCTTGATGCTTGCTCTTTTTGCGACACTTGCGATTTCGCGCGCCACTCTTTTTGATACCGAGGTCACTCTGGCCACGCATAACGAAGCAAAGGAGCCGCTTGTATTGCATGCAGAGAATCATCCAGTGCACATCAGCATTCACGACGACGGTTCTTACAAATGGCTTACGGAATTTGGCGAGTATGCGATGCCCACCGTCTCGATGGTGCAGGAAGAATTGGCAAGGCAATATCAGGTAGGTGTTTTGCCAAAAGAAAAGGAAAAGACGCAGGTTTTACTGCACATCGACAAACAGGCGCCATGGGACGCCGTCATGCAAATTCTGCTTAGCGTGGAAGAGCTTGGCTTTCATGCCCATCCTCTGTATACTCAAAGCAATTAGACCTCTTTCGAAAGAGGTCTCTTAAAGCCCAGGTGGTGGAATAGGTAGACACACCAGATTTAGGTTCTGGTACCGAAAGGTGTGCAGGTTCGAATCCTGTCTTGGGCACTTTTTATTGGGATAGGTCCCTTGCACCTTCGATAAACTGTCTTGTCAGGTCGCTTAATTTATCCTGGTACACCATAAGCAGAGAGGCGATCTGCTCCTCCATAGCGGTCCCCGCTCTTTTTTTTCCATTGACGAGCGCCTGTAGGTCTGCCATGTCCCAGCTCTGTGCAAGACGCGCATCCAGATTTTCTGCGCATAGAGCAATTGCCGCTTTCAGATCGGCATCTTTGAATTGCTCTGCCACACTCTGCATCACTTGCATCTTTTCCATTTTGAGCGCGCACTGCTCTTCTCTGTGTATAGGAGAAGCGGGATCGAGATGCATCGCTTTGTATTCATACTCAAGATCAATTGCGATAAGAAGGTTCTCTTCAGCGCTAAAACCGCTTCCAGGCATCATCTGACCGAACCGACCCAAAAGATCAATTGCTCGCTTTTCCTCAGAAGATGTAGGATCCGTCGCTGCTGAGAGCACTTTTTGTAAAAAAGGATCTTTATGTAGCAAAAATTCTTGAGAATCTACCAAAGAGCGCAGTGCCCCATATTTTTCCTGCTGCAGCCTATTTACCTGTTTGCCCCATTCCTTCAGCAATTCAGATATACCGGGCCGCATGGACCCCAGCGTCTCGATAGCTCCATCCTGCAGAGCATCCTCATAGCCTCTTGCCGCTTTTTCTAAAAAATTTTCATATTCCCCAGACTCGAACTTCTCCCGTACGGCGGCTACTGCTTCAGCCCCCTGCTCTTCGGCAAAAATCACCTGTTCCTGCGTAATTCCCTGTAGAATGGCGCTTCTTTTCTTTTCCGTTGCATCCATAATCATTGGAGAAGCACCTAAAGAAAATACTGCTAGAAATAAAAGCCACTTTTTCATATTAACTCTAATCAACAAGCACATTATACAATTACATCGACTTATATTGCAACGGAGGAAAGAATAGAGTATTAAATGGCGGATTGGGTATAAAGTATTTTTGTGCGCTGTTTCCGATTCAAATGTAGGTTTCTTCTCTTTTTTCCCTTCCTCGCCGAAGCAATTTCTCCCCCTCCTCATGTAGAGGAACAGGTTCAAACCTGGTTTAGCGGGACGATCCTTAGCATTTCCCCCTACAGTCTGACCCCGGGACAAGTAAATATTGAGCCCTTTCTTTTTACAATTGCCAACACGGCGGTTTATGACTCTCATTGGCATAAACAATCCATCCCCACTCTTTGGAACAACAAGTTGGAAATTTTTGCAGGTGTCGGTATTGCGCCCTGCTTCGATATCTATATCGATCCGACTTTCTGGTGGAACTACTGTGAGGGAAGTGCCCATTGGGAGATTGGTGATTTTCCTCTCTTTCTTGAGTTTCAGCTCTATCGCTCCGCTCCAACGGATTGGGCGCCGAGCATCAAATTGGATCTGATCGAAGTTTTTCCAACCGGCAGCTACCAGCACTTTGACCCTAAAGCCAATCTCACTCAACTCAGCGGGACTGGCTCCTGGCAAACCGCTCTTTGGCTAATTGCAGGCAATCTTGTTCACCTTAGTGGAATCCACTATATGAATTACCGGATTCTTTTGAGCTATAGCATTGCCTCTCCTGTGCATGTCAGTGGATTCAATGCATATGGAGGTGGATTTGGCGCTGATGCCCGTGTTTTCCCTGGACAGAGCTTCTTTGTTCTTTCCTCTTTTGAATGGGGTCTGACTAAGAACTGGGCCTTTGCACTCGATCTTTTTTCCATTTGGCAGACAAGAATTCGCTATTCCGGTTTTCCAGGAACAGTAGTTCCTCTTAATTCTACTAAATACGCAGCCCTAACCGCTGCAGGAAAAAGCCCTCTGGCTCCTCTCGGCAGTGGATCAAGCGCGCAATTTAGCATGATCCCTGCACTCGAATACAACTGGAATGCCAACCTGGGCATGCTCGTGGCTTCCTGGTTCACAGTAGGCGGGCGCAATGCCCCTGCCTTTACTTCGGGAGTGGTTGCTGTTAACATCAATCTTTGAAAAATGTTTTTTTTTGCTCTTGTACTACAGACGCTTCACCTGGGATCCACTCTTCTTACCGTAGAGATGGCTACTACTCCCAAGGAATGTGAGCAGGGACTCATGGGGAGAAAAGAGGTGCCCGAAGGGACCGGGATGCTCTTTGTATTTCCCAGCGCTAAACAGCGCTCTTTCTGGATGAAAAATACCCTTGTCCCTCTCTCAATTGCTTTTTGCGATGAAGAACACACCATCTTCCAGATCATCGACATGCCTCTTCCCCCAAAAGACGCTCCTTCCCCTCCCCTTTTTATCAGCTCCCGTCCTGCTCGCTATGCCATCGAGGTGCCAATGGGCTGGTTTCAGAAAAAAAAGATTTACGAAGGAATGAAATTTTCTTTCCCAAATCAGGCTCAATAAGTTACCCTATATCGGAATGAAAAAAGAGAAAAAAGACTCCTGGGCCATCTTCGTCGCGATTATTCTTGCGATTCTTTTTGGGCTTTTCTTTGACCAAAACAGCACCTTCTTTGGCTTTTCGCTCTATGGCGTTATTAATACGCTCAGCAAGCTTTTCATCAATGCACTGACGCTTCTCATCGTCCCCCTCGTCTCTTCTTCCATTATCAGCAGCATGGCGCGTCTTGGCAAAGAGGAGGGGTTTCGCCGCCTTGGGGGGAAAATTTTTTCCTTTTATATCATAACAAGCCTCTTTGCGATTCTTACAGGACTTTTCTTCGTCAATCTCCTTGTTCCAGGGCGTCAAGTCCACACTCTCCCCGTTGCTTCAATCTCTCTTCCTGAAGTAGGTGCAGGAACTCTGGAAAACCTTCTTCTCTCTATCGTCCCCTCGAACATCATACGCTCTTTCTCTCAAGGGGAAATGCTTCCTCTTGTCTTCTTCAGTCTCCTCTTTGGCTACGCGATTTCTCAGATTCATACAAGAAAAGGAGAAGTGATCAAGGAGTTTTTTGAGGGGCTCTTCGCTGCGATGATGCGGTTTACCCATCTGATCATGAAGACGCTTCCCTACGGAGTCTTCTGTCTTGTCGCGCGCGTCTTCATGACAGGAGGGCTCGCTTCAGTGACGTCAATGAGTCTTTTTGTCCTCACCGTTCTTTTAGGGCTTTCAGTCTTTTTCTTTCTTGTTCTTCCCCTCATGCTCTATCTGATCGGCAAGGTCTCTCCATTTCGCTATTTCCGCGCTATGAGTCCAGCACTTCTCACCGCCTTCTTTACGAGTTCCTCTTCTGCAACGCTTCCTATTACCATGGAATGTGCGGAAAAAAGAGCGGGCATCTCCAACCGCATTTGCAGTTTTGTCATTCCTCTTGGCACCTCGATCAATATGTCGGGCTCTGCTCTCTATGAATGCGTCGCCGTGCTTTTCGTCGCACAAAGCTTTGGTGTCTCCCTCTCTCTTCTTTCGCAGGTGGTCATTGTTCTCATTTCTCTTATCGCCTCTATGGGAGTTGCAGGCATTCCATCAGGAGGGATGGTGGCAATTCTTTTGATTCTCAAAAGCGTTGGTCTTCCCGCAGAGGGTATTGCCCTTTTTATCGCAGTCGACAGACTGCTCGACATGTGCCGCACAACAGTAAATGTTTTTAGCGACAGCTGCTGCGCTCTTCTTATTGCAAGAACAGAAGGAGAAGAGACGCTGCTTAGATCAAATGGAAAAGGTCTCTGAGCAGAGCCAAGACCACCTCGATAAGAATCAGAACAATAATGGTGATCTCTAGACGAGAAGACTGCTGATGGTTGAGCTCTGTGCTAAGGATCTCATAGAGCTCATGCAGCAGTTTTAGTTTTCGATTGAGAAGCTCCACCCTTTTGAGTACATCGAGGTAGTGAATCACCCTCCGATAGAGTGGTTCCAGCTCTGCATGTTCCCAAAAAAATTCTGGCGTATCAAGAATCTCTGTGTGAAGGTTCACATGGTTTCGCTCAAGGAAAATTTCCCCCATCTTTTTTGAGGTCTCTCTGCGAGAAAGTGAAATCTTTCCTTTCTGCGCAAGTTTATGGGGAAGATGCTTTGTCTCTTCAATCGTTCTTGCAATTGTCTCTTCAAAAACTGTCAATTTAATTGATTGCGCGATGGCATAAGAGACAGCGAGTTTGGTGAGAGGATCCTTTTTGGGAAGAGTGATGTCATCCTCTTCAATTTTTATCTTGTCTCCATAACCAAAAGAGAACTCATCGACCTCCCTTTTGGCAAGTTTTCCCTGCTCAAAGTTCCTGATCCTCTCCAGAAACTGCAACTCCTCTTCCTCAGAGAAACCCCAAAAAAGAGTAACCCCATAGGGAAAATAAAAAATATCGCGCTTGGCCGCTCTATCCTCTTTAAATGCCGTATGAATCACATCGCGAAAGAGTTGCGTGTTGTCTGTCGCCTGCAGAAATTGGAAAAGGGCAGGAATGTCATAACCTGCAGCTGTGCAATAGCCGGTACATCTCATTTCCGTTCAAGATAATAGAATTCCTTTTCCAGTACAAGACTATATACCGAAAAATAGGGAAAAGAGTAGAGTAGTCTCAATGGATCAGAAAAAAATCTGTTGGCCGATAGCTCTATTCCTCGTAGGCTATCATCTCTTTCTTTGCATTGCGCTTCCCTTCTATGGATTGCCCTCTACATTTTTATTTTGGACCTCCTTTGCTCTTCTTTTCCTCTCGGGTCTTGCTATTACCTGTGGCTATCACCGCCTCTACTCCCATAGCGCTTATAAAGCACACCCGATCACTGAAGTTTTTTTTCTCTTCCTAGCCTCTCTTGCCGGACAAGGTAGCGCTCTTCGCTGGTGCTATGACCACCGTTTGCATCACGCCTTTGTAGATACGGAAAAAGATCCCTACACTGTTAAGAAGGGAATTTTCCATGCGCATATGCTCTGGATGTTCTGGAAGAGCTCTCCCATCGACTCAAAAGTAGTCTCGGATCTCATGCGCAATCGATTGCTGCGTTTTCAGCATGACTACTATGGCCTCTGTTTCTTTTTTTCTAACGCGATCGTCTTTCTCACAGCAGGCTTTATTTGTGGGGATTATTGGGGCGCTTTTCTTTACACCTGGTGGTTCAGGCTCTTGCTCCTTCACCACACAACCTGGTGTATCAACTCGCTGGCTCACTATTGGGGCACACAAAACTACAGCCAGGAGCATAGCGCTGTAGATAACTACATCATTTCCCTGATCACCTATGGAGAGGGATACCACAACTATCACCACACCTTTGCCTATGACTACCGCAATGGCATTCGCTGGTTTCATTTTGATCCTTCCAAGTGGTTGATTTGGCTTCTCTCCCGTGTGGGACTTGCACGCGATCTCAAGAGAGTAGACGTCGAGAGAATTGACAAACAGCTTCTTACAGGACATCGAGACAAACTCCTTGAGGCGATCAAGCGCTCTCTTTCTGCAAACAAGGAAGCTGTCGCTGAAAAAGTGACCCTTCTCTCTGAGCGCCTCTCTGAAGGACTGCAGAAAAAACATGCCTTGCTGCAGCGCTATAAACAAGGTCAAAAGGATCTTTTTGGGGAAATCCGCACAGTAAAAAAACGACTGCGGAATGATTGGAAAGAGTGGCGCACCCTGATCAAGGGGCTTCCGCAAGATTCTTGAAGCAATAAATAGGCAACTGGAGTATAACTTCTTACGGTGAGTGATCCGCTTCTTGCAAATCTTCCTAAGTGGCGCAGAATTCTCTGGCCCGTCCACTCTTACGAGTTCAAGAAGGTTCTTCCTCTTTTTCTAATGAAATTTTGTTTTTCCTTCACCTACGGGATTTTGACCGCGATGAAGGACGCCTCTGTTGTCACTGCAAGAGGGTCTGGGGCAGAGGTGATTCCGATTCTCAAGGGCTGGATCGTGCTTCCCATTGCTCTTGGCACGACCCTTCTTTTTTCCAAACTCTCCAACATCTACAGAAGAGATACCCTTTTCTACGCCATCGTCCTCTTCTTTATGAGCTTTTTAGCCTTCTACGGGTTCTTCCTTCATCCAAACCTGGAGGCATTCTCCCCTCACGCCTCGGCAGATTGGCTGGTACAGATTCTTGGAGAACACAATAGCCATTGGATAGCGATCTACCGCAATTGGGGCCCCTCTCTCTTTTTTGTTATCGCCGAGCTTTGGGGGCAGGTGGGGATCTTTCTTCTCTTCTGGGGCTTTGTCAATCGCATCTGCAATTTTAACGAGGCCAAGCGCTGCTACAATCTCTTCATTGCAGGGGGCGATCTTGCTCAAATGTTTGCTGGGCCTATTGTCTGTTACTGCACCGGACGCCTCTTTGCCGCTCACTTTTCTCAAGCCGTGCAAAGTCTGATCCTGATTGTCATCATTTTCGGGTGCCTGATTATGGGTCTTCACTGGCTTCTCACCACCAAAATCTTGCGCGGCGACCCAAGGCTCTTTTGCCCGGAACAGGAAGCGGAAAAGCTGGAACTAAAAACAAAACTCACCCTCCTTCAAAGCCTTAAACTCATTGCAACATCTCCTGCTCTTCGCGCTATTGCCACCATGGTTGTTGCCTACGGACTCGTTGTCAATCTCACTGAGGTAACCTGGAAAGCCAATCTTAAACTCGCATTTCCACTTCCTGCTGACTATCAAAGTTTTGTAGCTTCCGTCAACTCTTCTGTCGGCTTTTGCTCTTTCTTTATCACTCTCTTTTTCAGCGGAATGATCATTCGCTTTCTCGGTTGGCGTTTTTCTGCACAGCTGCCGCCGATTCTGATCGGAGCCACCTCGCTTCTTTTCCTCTTTTTCTTCCTTTATCCTCAATGGCTTTCTTCTCTATTTACCATCTCTCCTCTCATGATCATCGTCTTTGCTGGCGCTTTCCAGAATGTCATCACGAAAGTCATGAAGTATGCGTTTTTTGATTCGACAAAAGAGATGTCCTTTATCCGTCTTGATACAGAATCCAAAGTCAAGGGGAAGGCGGCTGTCGATGTGATTGGCTCCCGTCTTGGAAAATCGGGCGCTGCCTGGATCCAACTCTTTCTCATTCAGCTTGCAGGGACGGGTTCCGTCCTCTCCATCACACATTTTCTCGTTCCCATCATCGTCTGCACTCTCGTCTTCTGGCTTCTTGCCATTCGCTCATTAAATCGAGAGTTTACTAAAACAGCACCAGTCACCACTTAATTATAATTGACAGCTCAATATCTTTTATGTTAATTAAAAGATATAGGAGTTAACTATGTCAAAAGAAAGGTGTTTTCCTATTAATCCGTGGAAACCATTTTCCTCTCTTTTAAACAATGACGAGTTTTGGGATATTGCCCCTGCGGCTCATTCCGGAATGAGTGTTTGGGAGGATCAATCCAATGTCTATATTGAGGCTGATCTTCCGGGTCTTCGCGCCAAGGACATTGATATAACCTTTGATAAGGGAACGCTTTGGATTTGCGGGGAGAGAAAAGAGGAAGAAGAAAATGCCAATGCGAAATTCTATCAAAAAAGCGAGCGTTCTTACAGCTATCGCGTTACAGTGCCTGGCGATGTCGATATCAATGCAGAGCCGGAAGCTTCCTATCGCGATGGTGTGATGAAGATCGCCTTTCATAAGAGTCGGGGGCCTACAGGGAAAAAAATTCAGATCAAGAGTTGAAAATGATGAGTGATCAAGACAAAGAACTGCCGTTCGAGCCCCTTCCATTTTTGAAGAATCCCCATCACCAATCGATTGTGAATTCCTTTTTGTCATTTCTTCGGGAGCCGCCTTCGGAGCAGCTCCTTGTTCGGTTGGAGGATGGGGATCATATTTCTCTGGAGGTTACAACGCCTCCTTCATGGAAAGAGACAGATGGAACGGTACTTCTTGTGCATGGTCTTTGTGGGTCGCATCGCTCTCCTAACCTTGTGCGCATGGCCAAGTTGGTAGCAGATGTTGGACTTCGCGGGGTGCGTTTTAACATGCGCGGTTGCGGCTCTGGAGAGGGTCTTGCGAAGCGGATCTATCATAGCGGTAGCAGTGAAGATCTCTTTGCGGCCATTAAAAAGTTGAAAGAACAAGCTCCCAATTCTCCGATCACGTTGATTGGATTTTCTTTGGGTGGGAATGTGGTTCTCAAGTTAGCTGGAGAACTTGGTGAACTCGGCTCTCTTTTTTTTAAGAAGGTGATTGCTGTGAGCCCTCCCATGGATCTCTATGCGAGCATTCTTCTTCTCAGTCAGCCGGAAAATGGTATCTATGAGCGCTATTTTTATCGTCTTTTGCGCAAGGGTGTTCTCTACTTGCAAAAGACCTTTTCAGATGTCCCGAAAATTTATCTTCCCCCCCGTTTGAAAATTTATGAATTTGATCAACTCTACACAGTCCCTGTTTGTGGGTTTCGCACTGCGGAGGATTATTATGAACGCTGCAGTTCACTCTATCTGATTGAGGAGATCGGAGTTCCCTGCACCATCCTTCTTTCCGAAGATGATCCTATTGTCTCTCAATACTCTCTGGACAACCTCTCACTCCCCTCTCATATTGACGTGTGCAAAACAAAGCATGGCGGACACATGGGCTACATAGGAAAAGAGGAGTTCTATTGGCTGGACAATCTCCTTTTGAAGTGGATTGTTAAGTAGCAGAAGAAATCTGATAACGCTACTAATTTACCATTAATCTTCATGACCTTCTCCCTTTAAAGCAGTTTTGTTCCAACCCATTCTCGCAGCAGCCGTTCTTCCTCTCTTTTCCTTTCTGCCTGGAGCGCGTTCACTTTCATCATTGTTGTGTACTCACCTTCAGCTCCTTCTTTGTCCTCCTCACTCATTGTCAGACGCTCCTCAAATGGGCTGAGTGCTGTGTTGCGCTTTGCTGCAAACTCAGGATCCTGAAGCGCCAGTTCCTTGAGCTGGGGAAGATCGCAGAGTTCATTGAGGTAGGTGTCATTCACCGTTTTGATAAGAGACTCCTCGTTAATCCAATTGCGTTTG
>JAGWKO010000017.1 GCA_028873295.1 Verrucomicrobiota bacterium | reverse complement strand
CACCCCATCAATATCAAGAAAAATAACAGCCAGGGGCTTTTCTGATTCCAAACCAAAAACACCAAACGAGGTTACCCAAAACAGACAACAGCGCAACCACCTTATTATCATAATCTTATATTTTAACTCCTCCTTCAAGAAAAATGCCTCGATCAAACACCTTTCGGGCAAAAGCTATGTCTCGACTTGCAATCGCGATCTTCAAAACTTGATCTTATATGATCAAATGACCAACTTTTGAGGCTGTCGATCTGGTGGGGTTTTGTCGCAACTTGCTGGAAAAGAATGTGCCTGAATCCGGAGTCGAACCGAAGACCTTCGCATTACGAATGCGCTGCTCTACCAACTGAGCTATTCAGGCGTGGGAAACCTGGAAAACAGGGTACGGAAAAGGCTGTTTTTAAATCAAATCATCTGTTACGATCCACCGCCTTATGTTTGCAGGCTCTACTGTCGCTGCGGTGCTTCTGATGGGGGGAGAGGGGAGGCGCTTCGGGCAAACAATGCCCAAGCAGTTCGTTCCCCTTTTAGGAAGGCCAATCTATCAATATGCTCTCCAAACGTTGCGGGAGACGGGCTTTTTCGACCAGATTCTCCTTGTTTGTCATCCGGATTGGATAGGGAACCTGCAGGAAGAGGGGGTGCAGGTGGTGGCAGGAGGGACAACGCGGCAGGAGTCCTCCTTTCGGGGAATATGCGCTCTTCGGCCAGTGCCAGATATTGTCCTACTGCACGATGCTGTGCGCCCCTTTGTTACGCACGAGATCATTGAAAAAAATTTGAAAGGGGCGATCGCTCATGGGGCTGCTAACACCTGCATCGCCTCAACAGACACACTTGTCTTTGCTCCAGGCAAAAAAAGAGTGCAGTCGATCCCGCGCCGCGAAGATTTCTTGAGAGGGCAGACGCCCCAAACATTCCGTACAGAACAGCTCATGGCATCGCATCGTATCGCAAATGAAAGAGGAGTTTGTGGCGCAACTGATGACTGCGCTCTTGTCGTTGCAGCGGGATTCCCGGTCGAGATTGTCGAAGGGAGCGTGGAAAACATAAAGATCACGGTCGATTGGGATCTGCATTTGGCAGAACTCTGGCTCCGTCAAAAAGGAGAAAAATTATGCAAAAGCAATTGCTGCTAAAAGGACTTTTTGCTACACTACTCGCCTTTGTTTTCTGCACTGCGTGCCAAAGAAAGGAGGAGAATCGCTCTATGTATACCCTGCGGTTAAATTTACAAGAAGGGGATCTGCCGTCCCTTCATCCGCACGATGTGCTCGTCTATCTGAGAGGAATCTCAGCGAGCAAAATGCTCTTCGAAGGGCTGACTCGTGTCGATGCGCAAGGCAAGATCAGCCTTGCAGGAGCAGAATCGCTGGAAATCTCCCAGGATCGACTGCGCTATTCTTTCGTACTTCGCGACAACTGCTGGTCTGATGGTTCTCCGGTAACCGCATACCAGTATGAGCGCTCCTTCAAAGAGGCGCTTTCTCCAACATCCCGCTGCCTCCAGGCAAATTTGCTCTACATGATTAAAAATGCAGAAGCAGCCAAGGCGGGAAAAGTTTCTATAGATGAGATCGGAGTAAAAGCACTCGATAACAAGAGACTCGTCGTCGAGCTCGCCTACCCATCCCCCTATCTCACAGAACTGCTTGCTCAACCGATTTGCGCCCCGCTGATTGATGGTATGGAACAGCCGAAGCGTTTTAACGGGCCTTTTTGCGTCGATCTGTGGGAGAGAGATCATCTGATTCGCCTCAAACCAAATCCCCATTTCTGGAACAAAAGAGACGTAAAGCTCCAGGAAATTGATTTCTTCATGATCTCTGATCAGAATGCAAACTTTGAAGCCTATAAGAAGGGCGATATCGATTGGCTCGGCTCTCCACTCTCTCCACTGAGTCGCGAGCAGATGAATCATCTGCAAAACGAATTGCATCAGCATCCTATTGAGAGATCTTTCTGGATCTACCTGAACACGGAACATCCTCATCTCTCTTCGCAAAAGATTAGGCAGGCACTGAGCCTTGCAATCAATCGCGCGCAGATCACGGAACACATTTTTCTGGGTGGAGATCCCCTGGGGAAAATGCTTCCTGTCAATCTCTTGCCGGTGAACCTTTTTCTTAAACCAAAAGAGGATCTGGAAGAGGCCCAGCGTCTTTTTGCGCAAGGACTCGAAGAGATGGGATACACAAAAGAGAATTTCCCTCCCTTTGTGATCTCTTACGCACAGCAGGCAAATCGCAAAGAATTTGCACAATATCTGCAAGAGACATGGACGCGTGCCTTTGGCATCCGAATAGAACTGCAACAGCAGGAGTGGAATGCCCTGCGCGCAAACCTCTCCAAGGGTGTTTTTGATGTCTGTGCTGTCTTCGAAGCCGCCTACTACAAAGATCCTTTGGAGATCCTGGAGCGCATTGGCCAAAAAGGCCCTACCAACCACTCCCAGTGGATCAGCCCAGAGTACCGCAAACTGATCACTTCTGCCATTTTTGCAGAAAATACGCAGGCGCGTCTGGAGATTCTGGGCAAGGCGGAGAAAATGCTTCTGGAAGAGGTCCCCATTATTCCCGTCTGCTCTGATCGATTGCTCTTTGCGCATTCAAAGGGATTGAAAGGGTACGCCTTCGATTCTTTGGGCGCACTCGATTTGAGCTATGCTTCTCCTGAGTAGGTTTTTCGATATACCCAAAATGACTCAAGGGAATTGCCAGAACCAGCTGAAGACGGCGGAGGCGAAGCTTTCTGCGTTGCGGCCATAAACGCTGAACCAGAAGCCGCCAATAAGCCCCATGTTGCCGTTGAAGTTATATTCCAGCGCAGGGGCGAGGCTCAGCGTATCGCTATACCCGCCTCCTACTGAAGCAGGGGCGCCAGTTGCTGTTGTCCCATGGTGCCCCTGAAACCTCGTCCTGTTTTGGTTGGTGTAGGCAATATCAAGCGCGATTACCCAGGGCTGTGAAACCGTCCACTCCAACCCAAGGTCTGCACTCAGGCTGTTACCAGGTAATAGCGTCCCTTTTGTGCCAAAGCCACCCCCATAAACATTGAATCCGCTCACATCTACAGGGGTGTTTACAGCATAGACGAGTGCAATTCGCGTGTTGAGAGGATGCAACGTGTTCCAAAAAAAGAGCTTCCCAAGCGCAAGAGTGAAGCTTGTCGAATAGGTCCCCTGCCCTGTTCCACTAAGAGCAAGACCATCCGAGCTCAAGTTGTTGTAGGTTCCGGTGGGGAAAGTTTCCATTACTGTAAATTTGGCCTTTGGATAATAAAGCCCCTCCTGACTAATGAGAAAGCCGAGCGCAAAGCTGAGATCGCCAAATCCTCCACCACTTGCTCCCTTTTGCCAGTTTCCTTCAACAGTAGTGATGAGAAGAGCATCGACGCTCGGGGTAACTCCCACCTGTATCAACAGGGGGTTGGCAAGAAGCTGAAACTTGTTTTCCATCGAAACAAGATCGCGATCCTCATTGTAGAAACCATAAAAATCCTTCAGGAAAAGATAGGGCTGGATCATTGCAGACCCGAGTGGCATGAGACTTGGACTCGGAGTAACCAGTGGCCCCGTATACCAAGGATCAAAGAGCGTCAGGGCGTGTGCAAATTGCGCTTCCGCATCTTGAAGCTCTTGCTGAATGACTTGAGGTGAGATGTTTTCAGAGGAAGGCTCTGTGTCTGCGAGGAGAAGAAGAGGAGAGAGAATGAGTGCCAAATAGCCTGAGGTCATTCTTTCTTCTGTTGCAGTTTTTTCCTATTTTTGCCAAGAGGATTTATAGATACCGAAAAAACCTCAAAAGAGAAAGCCATGTCAGAGATAGAGCGTGGGGGAGTACCCCCTATTACACCTGGGGAACAGAAGATGTATGAGCAGGAGTATCGAGATGGAGCGCAGCTCTTCCAGAAAGCTCTTGATCAGTACCGGATCTCGGATAGTATCTTCCAGAAGCACGAATTCCAGGAGGTCATGGAAAAGGCAATGACCATTCTCAATCAAACGGCAAGACAGCTAAAACAGGAATCTCTTACCGACCAAAATTCAAAGATAGCAACCGACTACCAGACTTTTATTCAAGATCCCTCAAGCGCTCTTGGAGCCGATCAATTGCGAAAAGATCTCATGCAAGCGCAGAAGAAAGTGTAGTCCCTGAATCCCTACTCCCTCTGTGCTTCTGCTTTTTCTTGAAGAAGAAGCAGTTGTGTTTTTGCAACACTGCGGTTGCCGGTCAACTCATGATGCAGTGCGCTTGGCACAACGGGATTTGCAAGGAGAGCAGTCGTAAGATCAAAGCCCTCTTGCCAGCGTCCTGTCATCATAGCGCAGTTGGCAAGTTCGACTTGACGCTCATAGTCATAGACCGTTTTTTCGATAGAGTGATCGACGGGGGTAGGAAGAGCCAGCGCTTCTTTGGCAAAGAAATAGCCAATTTGCGGGTTGCCCAGCCTGCGATAGCAGACTGCGGAGCGGAAAAGAGGCTCGGCGCGCATAGGGCGAAACGCATAGGCCTTGGCATAGGCGAGAATGGCGCCTTCCAAATCATTCATCATTTCCTTTACCTTAGCGCGATAGTAGAGCGCGTAGAAGGTCTCCGGAATGTCCTCGCTCTGCATCTCACAGCGCCTGGAGTAGTTCTCAAGCGCTTTGGGGAGATTGCCAGAGAGGAGATAGCTCTGCGCCAGGTAGTAGACATAGCGACTGTTTTCTGGCTCTTTTTCTACAGCCTTTTCCAGGACCTGAGCATCCCTTGCATATTTGTTCCCGGGAAGTTTGGAGCGGCCGGAAGGGGCATAGTCCGGCACAAAGGTGACAATCGTCGGAAGAATAGCCGCTTTTTTCACGATCTCCATGTTCAGTGTCTCATGAAGAACACCGCGCCATTTCCAGGGAAGCGAGGTATTGATAAGAGAAGGGCGCAAGTTATCGATTCCCTTCTGCTCGCGCATTGTAAAGTAGTAGACCTCGAAATCAAGCTCCGGCCAGGAAAAATTTTCTGCATATTGGAATTCCTCATCTGCATCGATGAAGAGAAGGTAGTCGGCTTTGTCTTTGGCAAGATCAAGCGCTTCCTGGCGATTGTGTGCAAAATCAACCCATGGCCTCTCATGAAGTTCCCCAGGAATCCCTTGCATAACCTTTCTGATGAGCGTCTGCGTCCCGTCCGTGGATCCCGTATCCACAATCACCCAACTGTCAATGAGAGGAATTGCGGACTTTAAACAGCGCTCGATGACCTCGCTCTCATTTCTGACAATCATATTGAGGCAGACGGTACTCTTGGCAAAAAGCGCAAGGGAGATGGAAAGGAAGAAAAGAATTCGCATGAAGAACCTCATCAAAAGAGATGGGTATATCAGCTTTTGAAGAAATTTTTCAACTTATCGAGAAAGCCCTCTCGTGAAGGATGGTTGCTCGGCGTTTCTGTTTTTTCAAAAGAGCGCAGCAGTGTCTTTTGCTTCTCTGTCAGTTTTACAGGAGTCTCAACAGCAATCCGCACTAACAGATCCCCCTGCCCCTGTCCATGCACGTTGGGCATGCCCTTGTTGCTCACGCGAAGCAACTTGCCCCCTTGTGTGCCTTCAGGAATCTGAATGCGCATTGAGTCGCCAAGAGGTGTCGGAACCTCTTTCTTGCAACCGAGAGCCGCCTCGCAAAAGGTGAGAGGAAGGTCGATGTAGATATCATCTCCTTCTCTCTGAAAAGTCTCATGTGGAGTTACTTCGATATAAACAAAAAGATCTCCGGCACTGCCGCCACCAACTCCGGCATCGCCATAGCCGCTCATCTTGAGCCGCATGCCTGTATCCACGCCTGCGGGAATGCGAATTTTGATCTTCTGCTTTTCCTTAACTCGCCCCTCTCCGCGACACTCGTCGCAAGGCGTAACAATAATGCGTCCAGCGCCCTGACAGCGAGGACAAAGACTTGACATGCTGAAAAAACCGCGGCTCTGATAGATCTGCCCCTTTCCCTGACAGGTGGCGCAGCTCTTGATCCCATCTTTGGAGCGCGCTCCAAGCCCGCTGCAGCTCTTGCATTCCTGAAAATTGGTGATCGCAATCTCCTTCTCTATGCCGCGAGCCGCCTCTTCAAAAGAGATGCGAACCGAGGCCTTCTTGCTCGCTCCGCGAGAAGCTCCAGACTGCTCCTCACCCCCCCCGCCGAAAAAGTCGAAAATTGATTCTCCACCCTGGCCTCCTCCACTGCCAAACGCACCCATGAAAGTGCGCAGCGCTTCCTCCATCGAAGAGAATCCACGGCCGCCAAAGTCTCCGCCACCGCCGCCCATTCCGGCAGCTCCTTTCAGACCTTCTTCACCAAACTGATCGTAAATTTTTCGACGGCTGTCGTCGCTGAGCACTTCATATGCCTCAGAAACAACCTTAAATTGCGCTTCTGCCTGAGGGTTGTCAGGATTGCGGTCCGGGTGACACTCAAGAGCTTTCTTGCGATAGGCCTTCTTGATTTCCTCTGGGGTAGCTCCACGAGCGACCCCTAACGCAGCATAATAGTCTTTCATAGGGGAGATTTTAGCACACGCATGATTAAAGTGCTAATTAGCCACCGCGGCGAAGAGCGATGCGCGCGCGCTTTGCGGCTGCTTTGGATTTCAAGCGACTTTTTACAGAGGGTTTGTCATAAAAGCGGTGCGCTTTCGCGGCTTTCATGGTCCCTTCTTTGTCTAGCTTTTTTTTGAGAGCGCGGAGGGCGCGATCAATGGGTTCGCCGATACGTACCTTGACACTGGACATGAGAAATTTCCTCGCGAGTTATTGCAAATGTAGGATGAGTATACCCGTGTATCGATTTTTTGGTCTAGCCTAATAATGCATCGAGAAGGGGGGCCGTTCCTTCGCATGCAGGAGGTTTGCAAGGTGGGCAGGGTTAGGGTCTGTTTCAAAAAGTTTGGCAGAAAGAAAGGGGAAGCGCTTTGCTATGCGCTCAGGATGCGGGGTGGCGATTCGAGGGAGGCGCGTTAAAATTTCTTCGATTTGCGATGGGGGAAGGAGCTGAGAAGTATGGGAATTGGGGGGTAGATAGTAGAGACCGGCTGAGGCTGCATCAAACAGAACGGGGGAGAGCGGGTCATCCGGAAGGCGAAAGGTCTCAAGATTGCAAAAACCAATCAATGGGATCCCCAGCCCAAAGGCAAGGCCTTGAGCAAGAGCGGCCCCTACACGAAGCCCTGTATAGGAGCCCGGCCCTTCCCCCGCGGCAACAAACTGCAACTCATTGCTTGTTAGTGCGCTTGCTTCCTGCGCAAGGGAGTGTGAGAGAGCGGCGCCTCCAGGCAGGGGACGCCAGCTGATGAGGTTGTTGCCATGCACCAGGGCGATGCACCCCTTTTCTCCACTTGTTTCGATGACTAACCCAAGCATTTGTGGTATACTGTACATTAAGAATCTAATCCGTTAAACTATTTTGTTTTTTATAGGAGTTGTTGTGAATATTAATTTTAATCCCTTCTCTCAGCAGAACTTAAATTCTCATGGAGAAAATAGAGGTATTGCCGAGCGATCCTCCCCCTTTTTTCCTCATTTGATTGGGCAAGTTTCCGTTACCAATGGCGACATTGTGCCAAATAATAGCAGAGTCGTGTCGCCGTCCCAGCCTGGATTCGAGCAGTTTTGGGGAGAGAGTCAGCTTCTGAATAGAGTGGCGGCTCTCGCGGTGGTGGCGCTGACGCCTCCCGCGACTGTTAGAGACGATGGGGTTGAGTCGCTTGGAGCGTTGCAGAGACGGGCCATCATGAGAGCAAATTCTCGTATTCAAGGCGGTCTGCGTATGCCTGTGCCTTTAAGGCCTTCTGTGTTAGCGAGAACTCCGGAAAGCACGCCGCAGAGCAAGCGATCTGAGGCTCCTTCCAGTGGTTTTTCCGATGTTAGCGATCGGAGTGATCTTTTTGAGTGGGATCCGAGGAGTCTGATCGATATAGAGCAGATTGCAGCGCTTCGCATTGCCAGTACCAGCCAACTTTCCTCGACGCCTGAGGGGAATGCTTCGAGGCAACGAAAACGAGAGGTCTCTTCGAATGAGAGTACTCCGCAGCGCGTGCGTCGGCGAATGGAATAGAATTCTGACTTGCTTTTTGTAGGGCAATCCACAATATATACATTTAGGGGGTATAATCCCCAAGTTGACAAAGCAATCTTTTGAGCGAGCCTGCCGTAGGATAGGTTCGCGGTATAACCAGTGGTAGGTCATTGTGGATAATAGCGTGAACGAAACATCGCAAGAACTCCCTCTTATTGAAGAAGATCTGATCTCTCAGGGCCAGTCAGGGGATCGCTCTCTTTTGCCAGATTCTCCCTATCCGGATGAGCTCTATATTCTTCCGCTCAACAGGCGGCCCTTCTTCCCCGGGATGGCAGCTCCCATTGTGATTGAGCCGGGCGACTACTATCAGGTGTTAAAAACTGTTGCCAAGAGCGATCACAAGTGCGTCGGCCTTTTTCTCACTCATGATGAGGAGGCGAACATCTATAAGATCTCTCTGAACGACCTCTATCAAGTGGGCGTGGTGGCAAGAATTTTGCGCATCATTCCTCTGGAGCAGGGCGGCGCCCAGGTTGTCCTGAATATGGAAAAGCGCGTCTCGATCGTCCGGCCCCTTAAGGGGAAGTATCTCGCGGCGGAGGTGGAGTATCATGAGGATGTTCCTCTTTCGCGGCTTTCCAAAGAGCTCAAGGCCTATTCGATCAGCATCATCACTACGATCAAAGAGCTACTCAAACTCAATCCTCTCTTTAAGGAAGAGCTGCAGATTTTTCTTGGTCACTCTGATTTTACAGAGCCCGGGAGGCTTGCGGACTTTGCTGTTGCATTGACTACGGCGGGGCGCTCAGAGCTGCAGGAGGTTTTGGAGACCTTTGATATTGAAAAGAGAATTGACAAGGCGCTTCTTTTGCTCAAAAAAGAGCTCGACATCAGCAGATTGCAGAGCTCGATCAATCAGAGGATTGAGGCGACGATTTCCAAGACGCAGCGCGACTTCTTTTTGCGGGAGCAGCTGAAGGCGATCAAGAAAGAGCTCGGCATGGAGAAGGATGACAAGACGCTGGAGCTGGAGCGTTTTGAGGAGAGGCTGAAGGATCGGAAAGTCCCCGATGAGGTGATGAAGGTCATCCGTGAGGAGATGGACAAGTTAAGCGTCCTGGAAGTGCAGTCAGCAGAATATGGCGTCTGTCGCAACTATGTGGACTGGCTTACGATTGTGCCCTGGGGCATCCAGAGCAAGGAGACGCACGATCTCAAGAAGGCAGAGAAGGTTTTGAATGAGGACCACTATGGACTCAAGGATATCAAAGAGCGGATCCTGGAGTTCATTGGCGTTGGCAAACTGACAGGCGGCGTGAAGGGGAGCATTATCTGTCTTGTGGGACCTCCTGGGGTTGGAAAGACAAGTATCGGCAAAAGCATAGCGCGCTCTCTTGGACGGAAGTTCTATCGCTTTTCTGTCGGTGGGATGCGCGATGAGGCGGAGATTAAGGGGCACAGGCGCACCTACATTGGCTCGATGCCGGGGAAGATGATCCAGGCGCTCAAGTATACGCAGACGATGAATCCTGTGATTATGCTGGATGAGGTGGACAAGATGGGGGCGAGCTATCAGGGCGATCCCGCATCTGCGCTTCTTGAGGTGCTTGATCCGGAGCAGAACAAGGACTTTTTGGATCACTACCTCGATGTGCGTTGTGATCTTTCCAACATTCTCTTCATTGTGACGGCAAATATTCTCGATACGATACCGGAGCCTTTGAAGGATCGCATGGAGATCATGCGCCTCTCTGGCTATATTCAGGCAGAGAAGGTCGCTATTGCGCAAAAGTATCTTGTTCCTCGCAATCGAAAGGCGATGGGGCTCAAGAGCGCTCAAGTCACCTTTACAAAGGATGGGCTGGCGCAGATCATCAATGGGTATGCGCGGGAAGCGGGTGTGCGGGGACTTGAGAACAACATCAAAAAGATCTTGCGCAAGGTCGCCGTTGCAGTGGCTCAGGGCAAGGAAGAGAAGAGGGTTATTTCCGAAAAGAACCTGAAGACCTATTTAGGCAAACCGATCTTTACAAGCGATCGCTACTATGAACACAATCCTATCGGCGTCGCGACGGGTCTTGCCTGGACTTCGCTTGGCGGGGCGACCCTCTATGTCGAGGCGGTGCAGTACCCTGCGGAGAAAACGGAGATGAAGCTTACGGGGCAGGCAGGAGAGGTGATGAAGGAGTCGGCGCAAATTGCCTGGACCTATGTGCAGAGCAATCTTGCGCACTTTATGCCGGACAAAAAGTTCTTTGAAAAAGAGCAGGTGCACATTCACATTCCCGAAGGTGCAACGCCCAAGGATGGCCCCTCTGCAGGCATCACCATGACAACGGCGCTCTTTTCTCTTCTGCTCGGGCGTCCGATCGACGACAACCTCGGCATGACGGGGGAGATTACCTTGACTGGCAAAGTGCTGCCTATTGGTGGACTCAAAGAGAAATTGATCGCTGCGCGCAGATCAAAGCTCACGAAGCTCATTTTCCCTCAAGAGAACCTGCGCGACTATGAAGAGCTTCCCGACTATCTCAAGAAGGGAATTCAGGTTCATTTTGTCGATCGCTACGAAGACGTTTTTACACTTGCTTTTCCTCAATCCAAAGGTGTGCAGCATGCCCCCGTGGCTCGCAAAAAAACTCGTCGCGCCTGAGGCGCTCTCTGAAAAGGTGGCGCTGCTTCGCCGTGAAGGCAAGCGCATCGCCACCCTCAACGGCTCTTTTGATCTTTTTCATGCGGGGCACCTTTTTATTCTCTATGAGGCGGCAAAGGTAGCTGACGTTCTTCTTGTCGCCCTGAACAGCGATGAGTCGATCCGCTCCTACAAGGGGGAAAATCGCCCGATTGTCCCTCTCAACTACCGTCTTGAGCTGATGGCGGCAATTGAGTGTGTCGATTTTGTCACCTGGTTTTCAGAACCTGATCCATGCGCTCTTCTTGAAAAAGTTCGTCCTGATGTGCATGTCAATGGCGTTGAGTATGGCGCAAATTGTATCGAAGCAGAGACAGTGCAGCGCCATGGAGGCGCACTGCATCTTGTCGCGCGCATTCCCTCTCTTTCTACCTCAGCTCTCATAGATCGGATAGGTAAACTATGCGTTTGATTGGCACACTCTCTACAGCGGATGAGGTGGAGAGGCTCTCTTTCCATCTGCAGCAGAAGGGGATTGAAACCCACACGGATCTTGCTATCGATGCTGTGGGGCAGCCTGTCTATCAGATCTGGGTTCTCGAGGAGGATAAAATCAGAGAAGCAGTGGCTGACTTTGCGCTTTTTCGCAGCGCTCCTGTAAACTTTTCCTCTCCTCCTCGCGAGCCCGTGGAGGAGGTACAGCCTCCTGTTCAAAAAGCGAAAACTCCTGTCACCATTTTCTTTTTGGCGCTCTCCTTTGCTATTTTTTTTCTCAATGCGGTAGAGGAGCTGCCTTTGCGGGAAGAGAATCTTGCCTCTCTTTTTCTCACCACTCCGATTCAGGAGCTTTTATTCTACGATCTTCCCTCTCCGCTGATTCAGCTGGAGAATTTTGTCGAAGAGCATGCTCTTGTGCCTGGAGAAAAGATTGAGAACCTTGCGCCGGCGATGCAGGCAAAGTTGACCGCGCTTGCGAGCGCTCCCTACTTTCGCGGGCTGTTTGACTGGCTTATTCTGAAGTTCAAGGGCAAGGACACTGCAGCTGCCGAGGGACCTCTTTTTCTCAAGATCAGACAGGGGGAGGTGTGGCGTCTTTTTTCTCCCTGCGTTCTTCACGCGCAATTTCTGCACATTCTCTTTAATATGATATGGCTCTGGATCCTTGGCCGTCCCATAGAGCAGCGGATTGGGATGAAGAAGACCCTTGCGCTCACCTTTATGACAGGCATCGGGTCCAACACCTTTCAGTATCTCGCTGGGGGCCCGCTTTTTCTTGGCTATTCTGGGGTGATCATGGGGCTTGCCGGTTTTATCTGGAGTAGAGAGCGTCATTTCCCATGGGAAGGTTACTCTGTACAAAAGGGCCTCTTCCTTTTTCTTCTCCTCTTTGTTCTTGCTATTTTCCTTCTTTCCCTCTCCTCTTTTTTCTTTGAGATGTGGACAGAGCTCTCTTTTGCTCCCAATATCGCCAACACGGCGCATATTGCCGGAGGGGCGATTGGCCTTCTGCTCGGCAGATGGTCCTGGTTCTCCTGGCATCCTCGGCCAGAGGCTTCCAGGCTCTATGTAAAATAAAAAATTTGACACTAATCGCAATGAGTGACATCTTTACCTTATTAAAGATTGGTGTCAACTATGCGTCGATTTTTTGTTATTGCGTTCTGCGCTGTTCTTGTGAATTTTGGGTGGGGATCTACATGGAATGATGGTTCATCGAGCGATTGGAATACTCCTGCCAATTGGAATCCTTCTGGCGTGCCGAACAGTTCAACGGCAACTGTGGCTCTGCCGGGTTCTGCTACTACCCTATCCCTCAATGTCGACGGGACTTTCCAAGTTGCAGAAATAGACTTTAACGGCAGTTCTGCTGTCACACTCTCTGCTGCGACTACGGGCATTCTACAAATAGGCACTCTAACGACCAACTCAACTCTTACTTTTGCAGGAGCAGGGCCCTATATAATCAATGTGCCTCTGACGTTGATTGGCGCCACATCGACGGGTTTTATCCCCACGACGCAATTCTCAATGAGTATGAGTTCGGGGGCAGTTACGCTTGGCGCTGTCACCGTATCGGCAGCGACCAGTTCGGCAGTGGGGGGGCTTGCAAATATTAACGTTACCTCTGCTACTACGACTCCACAGTCAGTAATTCTCTCCGGCCCAATTACTCTTAATACAACAGGAACCGTATTTGGAAGCTCCTCTTATAACCTCTGTAGTGCAACGATCGGTGCTAATGTTACGGCGAGTCTTGCTGCGAACACTGCGGTGACGATGACCTATTGTAATCTTGTGGGAGCAGGAACAGTCTATGTTCCTACAAGTTCCACTTTGGCATTTTCCAATGGAGGCACTCTAAACTTCACTGCAGGGAATGTGGACGTCAATATTACAGGTCCAGGTTCAGTATTTTTCAATGGGACATTTCAAATACCTTCTCTTCCTTCATCAGGAGGATGGAGCTACTCAGGGCCTACCTATGTGACCCCGCCTTCTACTTCTACTCTACACGCTTCCTCTTTTGGGGTCACGGGCGCAACAAATGCGCTTTCAAATCAGTCTGTTGTTGTGATACAAGGACATGCTCGTCTACTTCTAAATAATACAGCACAAACTATTGCGGGACTCTCTGCGACTGCAAGTATGCTTACTGATGTATTTGGATATGGAGTGTCAACTCTTTCTATTGGATCTGCGAGTGGAAGTACAATTTCGAGTTATGGAGGAAGTCTGACTGTGCTCGCACGTGGAGGCGGGATTTTTAACGTTCAGATAGGAGGCGGAGCGCTGACTCTAACTGGAGAGCAAGGCACAGGATCGGGATACATATACCCGAACTTTTTCCCCTGGAACGGGAATACTACAATTACTGCTGGAACTCTTGTTAGTGGTGCAACAGGTGCTTTTAGCGGTCTTTCTCCCGTTATTATGAGCGGAGCGGGCGCTCTTGTTCTTCAAACTTTCCCTGACCAGATTGCGGGTCTTTCCAGCACCAGCACACTCGCCATTGTAAATCTTGGTGCATCCAGTAGCGGGTTAACGATTGCTCCTATTACTGTCACGTCCAATGGATCTGTTGCTACTCTTATTGCCTCTTCCAACACTTCAGGGACTTTTGCCGGCCAGATGATTGGCTCTGGTGGCCTTACACTTGGAGGTAGTTATACTTTAGGTCTTCAAAATACAGGGTTTACGAATCCGGTGTTAAGTGCTACCGCTCCTTACAGCTTAATCCTTACCGGCGCTTCAAACACCTACTCCGGACTAACTACTCTCTCCACGAACTCGCAACTGATTGCAGGGACAACCAACGCCTTTTCTTCCTCTTCTGCAGTTACGCTTGCGTCAACTGCAACACTGAATTTGAACGGGTTCTCCCAGACAATTGCTGGGCTGCTGGGAAGTGGAGTCGTCACTGCAAATACAGCAAGTCTCACCCTCACTGGCTCTACAAACACCAATTTTTCAGGAAGCATTACTGGGCTGAACGGACTTACGTTTAATGGTGCATCAGCTGCAACGATTTCTGGCCCGATCACTCTTGTCGGATCTTCCTCAACGACCTCTATTCCTACAGTAGCGATTACTTTGTCTGCTTCTGGCGCCCCACCTGTAATTAGCAGTGTGACGGTACCTTCTGGCGACATGGCCAATCTCAATATTGTTTCAACTGGAGGAGCGCAGACTATCATTCTTTCCTCTGGCACTATAGATCTCAATGCTACTGGGGCTAATTATTTTAACCCCGCTGTTGCACAATTGAGTATTGGCACCAATGTCACAGCAAGTCTTGCAGCGGCGAGTGCGGTAACGCTCAGTTCATGCAATCTCAATGGCGCAGGAAAGCTCTATATTCCCTCAGGCGCTACTTTGGGAATGACGATGCCTCCGGAAGATGGCCTTAATTATATAGATACCACTATTACAGGGGGTGGTTCAGCACAATTCCAGGGAAATTATTACCTCGGGGGGCAGACTGGGGCCACTTTGAGCTATACGGGGACTACCTATTTACTAACGCCCTCGGTTGGAGCTGGCTTCTTCCAGGCTGTAGATTCGATCGGGAATGGATTCCCCTCTAACTCCACAATTGTTATGCAACCGAATACCGGCATGCTCCTGGATAGTCATTCCAATACAACTTCCACCATTGTGGGATTTGAATCTACGGTAGCAAATTCCAGTTCGATTTTGGTTCTGGGCTCAGGTGGAACTTTGGCTGTTTCGCCAGGTAGTGCAAGCTCCAGTTTCAGTTATGGTGGACTATTAGGGCTTTACTACGGCGTTACATCACCTTTTAACATTGCTATTGATCAAGGTAGTTTGACGCTGACGGGACCATCTTCTACCAGCATTCTTAATCTTCCTGCAGCATACTATCCTCAGAATGGGCTTACGATCATTAGTAATGCACTTCTTGTAGGTGGTAATACCGGTGTTTTCAGCGGTGTTTCTTCTGTTACGATGAGCGGTAGCGCTACTCTTTCTATCGCTACCTCCAGCACACAAAGCTTTTCTCAGCAAATTGCTGGACTTTCCAGTAGTAGTACTCTTGCTACTGTAAACCTTGGGTCAGGCGCTACGAATGGAGTTTTAACAATTGTTCCTGTTTCTCTTACAGCGAATAATTCGACGTTTACGATTAGCGCGGCTCCTGTTACTTCGGGTACTTTTGCTGGTAGCATTGTTGGGACAGGAGGGCTGACACTCGGCGGTGGCTACACTTTAGGCACTCAGAGTGTAACTTCTCCTTACAGCTTAACCCTTACCGGTGCTTCAAACATCTACTCCGGACTAACCACTCTCTCAACGAATTCGCAACTGATTGCAGGAATAGCAAGCGCCTTTTCTCCAAACTCTGCTGTGACCCTCGGCTCAGGTGCAACGCTGAACCTGAACAATTTTGCAAATACGATCCAAACGCTTGAAGGCTCCGGGTTTGTTGCGACGGGAGGAGGCAGTGGAGGAATTCTTACGGTAAGCAATGGAAATAATCAAACCTACTCTGGTGCGATCAGTGGAAATGGCGGCTTCGTATTATCTGGAGGAAGTCTTTCTCTCTCTGGATCCAATACCTTTGCCGGTCCTACAACAATTTCCTCTGGAGCGACTTTAACTGCGGCAGCAGTGAACGCGCTCTCTTCCGGCTCAGCTCTCACTGTTAATGGTTCACTCCTTGCTGAAGCAACCGATGTTTTGACTCCCCTTGCCCCGATCACGATCAACGGCCTTCTTGATTTGAGCGGGTATGATGAGACGATTGCGAACCAGATTCTCGGATCAGGAAGAATTACAAGCTCTTCTCCTGCGACGCTCACTTTCTCAGGAAACACAAGTAGCACCTGCAGCTGTCAGTTGACAGGAGCCCTCGGTCTGACTCTTGCAAATGATTACGCTCTTTCTCTCTCTCCAAACACCAACAACAACAATACGGGCCCCACGACGATTGATGGCGGGTCTCTCCTTACGGTGAGAGGGAATAACATCCTTTCTCCGTACTCTCCAATGGCTGTTAATTCCGGTGGAACTCTTTCTCTCGGTGGTTCCAATAAAGTGAGCGATTTGAGCGGTGGCGGAGCGATAGCAATCGCTGCCGGGAAGACCCTCACCTTTGGAGACAGCAATTCGACTACCTTTAGTGGTCCAATTACTGGCGGAGCGCTCTATCAACAGGGGACTGGGACTTTTACTTTCACAGGAACAGGCGCCCTTTCTGGCGGAGTTACCGTATCGAGCGGACGCTGGAATATGGATTCCACCAATTGGGTAGGACCAATGACGATTCTTCCTTCCGGAACGCTTGGCGGTACAGGAGCTCTTTCCAGTTCCGTTACGCTCCAGGGGGGAACGATTGCTCCGGGGCACTCCTCAGGAGTGCTTACATTTAATCCAGGCTCTACCGTGGTTTTCAGCTCAGATAGCACCTACCTTGTTTCGATCGACTCTGCAGGAAATTCTGAGTTGCTTCTGGGAGCAAACACAACATTGGATGGATTGCTCTCTGTTACGGTTGCAGCGGGCACCACTCTTCAAGATCAATACACCATTCTGGAGATGATCGATGGTAGCTACACCGGAAAATTCTCCTCAATCAGTTTCCCAAGGAATTTTCCGTTCCTGGTGGATTATCTGCCAACCTCTGTTCTTTTAACCACGGTTCAGCCTACTTCCTTCTCTTCTCTCTCTGGTAACCGCGCGCGTCTTATTCATTATCTTGTTCAGTTTCCAGAACCGGCCCTTCAGCTCAGCTTCCTGCCGATTGGCACTTTAGAGCAGGCACTCGACCGCATTTCTCCTGCGCGCAACTTTGCCGGTGCATTCGCTCTGCAAAACAGTGCGGTTGGTCTTAGCAAACAGCTCTCATGGCGTCTTGCGGATCGCCGTCATCTTCTCACGCAAAGAAAAGAGCCAACTACTACTGCATTTAGAACTATTACGCCTCTTTATTCCAAATATTCTCTTGTCGCTGATGCGCAAGAGACGATTTTGGAGCCCACGTTTGTTGCAACTGAAAGCACACCTTCTGCCGAAGAGACAACCACTCCTGTTGCAACTGAAAGCACACCTTCTACCGAAGAGACAACCACTCCTGTTGCAACTGAAAGCTCACCTTCTACCGAAGAGACAACCACTCCTGTTGCAACTGACAGCTCACCTTCTGCCGAAGAGACAACCACTCCTGTTGCAACTGAAAGCTCACCTTCTACCGAAGAGACCAACTCCTTCTTTAGCCATGGCGAATGGTGGATCTCTGGCATGGGGCAATTTGGGCATCTGGCAGCAACAGCGCAGGCTCAAAATCCCGCCTTTAACTTCAACGCGGGCGCAGCGCTCCTTGGTTGTGATTATGGAGGAGAAACTGCTCTTGCCGGTTTTTCTGCAGGGTATCTCAAGGACATCTCTATGATGGCAGGGGATTTTGGTTCTGCTTCATCTGATTCCCTCGTCCTCATGCTCTACGGCACCTATAACCCGTCGCCCTTCTGGATCACGCTTTCTCTTCTGGAGGCGACAAGCTGGTTTAACAATGAGCGCAATATCTCCTTCCCTGCATATATCCCCTCTGCGTCCAGCTTTTCTGCCACCGCAACAAGTGAACATACGGGATGGACACTGGATCCTCACATTGATCTTGGTTATGCGTTTGACTTCACTTGGGGAAGTATCTCTCCCTATGTCGCTTTTGATGCTGCGATTGTTTGGGAGGAGGATTATAATGAAGAGGGGGCAGCTCCTTACAACTTTAACTTCCCTACCAGAACATCAGAGCTGTTCCGCACTGAGGTAGGGCTTGATTTTAGACAGAACCTCTTCTGGAAGGAACTCTCTGTCATGTTCAAGGAGATGCTTAGCTACGTGAATCAGACGACTGCTGGTAATCAGATGAACACGACGCTTTTCAATGGAGGATTGGCAGTTAGCCCTGGCATTCCTTTTGTTGCTCTGACAACAGCTACAGGGACAGAAAATCTCTTTCAGCCTGTCTTTGAAGTTTACATGCAGTGGAGAGACTTTTCTTTCTCTACCACCTATGCAGGGCAGTTTGGCAGCAACTTCCATTCGAATGAGGTCTTCGGAACACTTGGATATCAATTTTAAATGTGTTAGTACTCAAAACTGATGCGTTCTTTTTTTTTCTTTGGTAGCTGCCTTCTTCTTGTAACTATTGGGTGGGGAGATACCACCTATACCTGGATCGGCGGTACATCGGGTGTCTGGAGTAATCCAGATAACTGGACTCCCTCGGAAGTGCCCAATAGTCCGACAGCGGTTGTAGAAATCTCCAGCGCCGCCTCCAGCATCACAATCACTGTAGATGGCACATTCGAAATCGCGGAAATAGACTTTAGTGGCAGCTCCTTTGTCACTTTAACTCCTCTTTCTGCATCCACGGGTCTTTTACAACTGGGATCTCCCACCACCATCAACTCAACTCTCAGTTTCTCAGGAACAGGGTCCTATACGCTGAATGTCCCTCTGACGATCATTGGCGCTACGCTGCCCTTCTCTTCGTACGCCTCCGTTCCTGCAACCACATTTCTTATGAATGTGGATCCCTCTTCGCCGGTCTCTATCAGCACAATCGCCGTATCTGCAAGCACAAGTTCAACAACTCCTGCCTACGCAAATCTCAATGTCAGCGCCAACACATCAAGTGCACAGGTCCTTGTTCTGAACGATTCCATTACGCTCAATACAACGGGAACAAATTACAACAATTTCTATCTTGCACAGGTAAATATTACCGGTGGTGCTATCGGCAATATTACGGCGTCTATCGCTGCTGCGAGCAGTGTCACTCTTAACTCTGCCACGCCTTATGGAGGACCTTTTTATATCCCCACAGGCTCTACCCTGGCGCTAACGAATCCGGGCAATAACGCTTTCAGTTATATCCATACAGAAATCAATGGCCCAGGTTCTTTAGTCATCAGTGGGGCGTTCAATAGTTTAGTGCCTTCCCTTGACTACACTGGTCCTACTTATCTGACTGCGCCAGGTGCGGCGACAACCAAGCTGCTATTGCCCAGCGCAAATCAGCTCCCCTCCCTATCTGCTGTAATCATGCAGCCGGAGAGCGCTGCTATCTCCATGGTGATTCAAGCGGGGAGTGGAACGATTGCAGGGCTCTTTTCTCCAGTGAGTACGCTCGCAGCAGTTGTGGCGCAGAACACAACGCTTGCGATCGGCTCCACAACGACAAGTACGATTTCAAGCTATGGTGGGCTACTCGCTTATACTCCTTCGCAATCCTCCAGCACTCTTCCCTTCAATATCATTGTTGATGGCGGGGAGCTTATATTGACAATGCCCTCCGCTTCCTCATTCAATCCTTCTCAATTCTATTACCCCTATAATGGCTCTACGTCTCTTGTTACAGGAACTCTCACCGGAGGCGCAGCCAATGCCTTGAGCGGGCTTTCTCCTATTACCATGAGCGGCACTGCAGCTCTTTCCCTGCACACATCTACTACGCAAAGTTTTTCCCAGCAGATCGCAGGACTGTCGAGTAGCAGCACTCTTGCCACTGTCGATCTTGGCAGTGTGGCAACGAGTGGCACTTTGACAATAGTTCCCGTGACTCTTACAGCAGTTGGCGCAGGGTTTAACATCACCCAGGCATCTGTCACTGCAGGCACTTTTGCAGGGGAGATCACAGGGTCTGGGGGGCTTACTCTTGGTGGCAGCTATACCTTGGGCGGGACAACTACGGGCGCCCCCTATGCACTGACTCTTACGGGCACTTCAAACAGCTATAGCGGGCTCACCACGGTCTCCTCTCTTTCGCAACTGATCGCAGGGGCGGCAAACTCCCTATCCCCCAATTCCGTGATTTCTCTTTTCTCCAATGCGACGCTCGCGCTGAATGGTAATGCTCAGGTGATTGCGGGGCTGTCTGGCAGCGGAGTCATCACTGCGGCAAGCGCAAGCCTCACGCTCTCCAATACTGTACCAACAGTTTTCTCTGGATCAATTACCGGCCTTGCGGGGCTTGAGTTTACAGGCACTCAGGCAGCGACGCTCTCTACTCTCGCACTCATCGGCTCTGCCTCGACTCTTTCGACCCCTACGGTAGCTGTGACCTTGTCAACATCCGGCGCCTCGCCCGTGATCAGCAGCGTAACGGTGCCTGCTGGCAACATGGCCAATCTCGATCTTGTCTCAGGGAGCGGGACGCCACAAACCATCACTCTTTCTTCCGGCATCATTAACCTCAATACAACCGGAACGAACTACAGCAACTCTTCTGTCGCTGCGCTGAGTGTTGGCACGAACGTGACAGCAAGCCTTGCAGGTGCGAGCGCAGTAACACTGAGCTCGTGCAATCTCGCAGGATCAGGAACCCTCTATATCTCGGCAAGTTCCACCCTTGCCTTAACAAACCCCAACAATGCCGATCAGAGCGGCAATGTCAATTATGTAAACGCCACTATTGCAGGGCCAGGTTCGGTAGTGGTGAGTGGGTCGTTTTATAGTCTCTCTTCCGCACTGGACTACACTGGGCCTACCTATCTGATTGCGTCCGACACTCTGGGAACTGCATTGCAGTCGAGTCTTGATAACACCCTCCCTTCTCAGTCTGTCATTGTCATGCAGCCTGGAGGCGGCAATGTCTTCCTCTCGATTCCAAATGTCAATACAACAATAGCCGGGCTCTCCTCTCTCACAAACACCTCAAGCGCCATCATAGGCGTGGGGTCAACTCTCTCAATCGGGTCTCCGAGCGCAAGCACAATTGCAAGTTACGGAGGATTGATCATATACCATGCAAGCACACTTGTTGCCTCTACTCTTCCTTTCAACATTGTGCTTGCAGAGGGACAGTTGACGTTGACGCAGCCCTCTGCCTCCTCTTTTGAGCCCACTCAAGCCTACTACCCCTACAATGGCGTCACCACTATTACCGGCGGGACCCTCATCGGCGGTGCAAACAATGCCTTTAGCGGCCTTTCTCCCATTGTCATGAGCGATGCCGCTGCTCTTTCCCTATCCACGTCCGCCACGCAAAGTTTCTCCCAGCAGATCGCAGGACTTTCTGGCAGCAGCACTCTTAGCAGCGTCAATCTCGGATCGGGCGCAACAAATGGCGTTTTAACGATCGCTGCAGCCTCTCTTGTAGCAAATGCCACTCTCTACTCCATTGTAGAAGCAGCAATCACTGCAGGCACCTTTGCAGGAGAGATCAGCGGATCGGGAGGCCTTACGCTCGGCGGTAGCTACACGTTAGGCAGTTCGGTGGCAACTGTCCCTTATGCTCTGACTCTCACAGGAACGTCAAACAGCTACAGCGGACTGACGACAATTGCTTTCGGCTCGCAACTGATCGCAGGGACAACAAACTCTTTTTCTCCCAGCTCTGCGGTGACGATCGCTTCGGGTGCGACGCTGAATCTGAACAATTTTGCAAATACAATTCAGACACTTGAAGGCGCTGGGAATGTCGTGACAGGGGCGAGCAGTGGTTGCACTCTCACGATCAGCAATGGGGATAATCAAACCTACTCTGGTGTGATGAGCGGACAGGGCGGCCTGGTGCTGTCCGGAGGGAGTCTGTCTCTTTCCGGTTCCAATACCTACGGCGGCCTTACAACAGTCGCTTCAGGCGCCATTTTAACCGCGGCGGCCACCGGCGCTCTTCCCTCAGGCTCAGCCATCATTGTCAATAGCAATGGCGAATTAATCACCGGGGTTCAGGATGCACTCTCCAACTCATCCGCGCTTACGGTCAATGGAACACTTGATCTGGAAGGCAATTCGCAAACGATTTTTGTCGCGCTCCAAGGCTCTGGGGTTGTTACAACTCCCACTGCTGCTACGCTAACTTTTTCAGGACCCATAAACGTTACCTGCAGTTGCGATCTTGAAAATGCACTGTCGCTTTCTCTTGTAAATAATTTTTCGCTTGGATTGTACAACTCGAGCAACACCTACACGGGACTGACAACGATTGATGCCGGCTCGACATTAACTGCAGGGACAGCAGGTGCTCTTTCGCCAAACTCCGCGGTGACGATTGCTTCGGGTGGAACGCTGCACTTAAGCATTTATCCAAACACAATTCAAACGCTGGAGGGCTCCGGAGCTGTTACAACAGGAGGCACTACTGCGATTCTTACATTGCACAATGGAGGCGACGCGACCTTTTCCGGAGCAATCAGCGGCTCTGGTGGATTAACCGTAGCGACAGGCGCCTTTACCTTGAGCGGCACTTCGAACAGCTATAGTGGGCTCACCACTCTTGATTCCGGCGCGCAGTTGAATGCGGGGACAATCAACACTCTCTCTACTCTCTCCGCAGCTTTGCTTGCGTCCAATGCGACACTTAATCTCAATGGTCTCTCACAGCAGATCGCAGGGCTTTCTGGCAGTGGCGGAGCGATTGCTATGGGCGCAGGGACGCTCTCTATTGCCAGCACAACAACGGGTGCAAGCGGCAGTTTTGCTGGTCAGGTTACAGGTGCCGGAGGGCTTACTCTTGGTGTCGGAGGAAACAGCTATGCTCTGACACTCACCGGCGCCTCCAACAGTTATAGTGGCCAGACGACGGTGAATGGAGGTTCTCAGCTGATTGCGCAGGCAGCTCAATCGCTCTCTCCCAATTCCCCTGTTGATCTTGCTGCAACAAACGCCACACTTTCTCTCAAGGGGTATTCGGAGACAATCGCGGCGCTTTTTGGCAGTGGTAGTGTGGATACTGGTTCAGGCAGTGGAATCCTCACACTCTCAAGCGCTACTGCTACGACCTTTTCTGGATCGATGATCGGGACGGGCGGCCTTACTCTCGCAGGAGGATATGGACTGACTCTTTCCGGTCTTGCAAATAGTTACAGCGGGCCTACAACGATCAGTTCAACGTCTGCTTTGGCGGCGAATGCGACACAGGCACTTTCGCCATCCTCCGCCATTACTCTCAATGGCACTCTTTCCATGAATGGATTTACAGAGCAGATCGCAGGGCTGTCCGGCAGCGGCACTCTGATCACAGGAGGAACAAATGCCATTCTGACCGTTTCCGCAGTCAGCGGAGGCAGTGGCAATTTCTCCGGGCGAATCACTGGGGCAGGCGGTCTTGCAGTCGGTGCAAGCGGAGAGTCCTATTCCCTGACATTAAGCGGCAGTTCGAACAACTACACCGGCCCAACCAGCGTCTTTTCCGGATCAACCCTCACCGCAACAGCGATAGGCGCTTTCTCTTCAGGTTCGACCCTTACTGTGAATGGGGCACTTCTTGCGGAAGCAACCGATGTTTTGACCTCTCTTCCCCCGGTCACGATCAACGGCCTGCTTGATTTAAGCGGGTATGATGAGACCATTACAAACCAGATCCTCGGAGCAGGAATTGTTACAAGTTCTTCTCCTGCTACGCTCACTTTCTCAGGGATCACAAGTAGCACCTGTAGCTGTCAGCTCACAGGAGCGATTGCTCTTACTCTTGCGAGCGACTACTCGCTCTCTTTAACTCCAGGAAGTAGCAATAGCAACACGGGGCCCACAACAATTGATGGCGGCTCTCTTCTCACAGTGGGAGGAAACATCATTCTTTCTCCGCTCTCTTCGATGACTATCAATTCTGGCGGGACTCTATCTCTTGGCGGTTCCAATACAGTGAGTGATTTGAGCGGTGGCGGGGCGATAGCAATCGCTGCCGGGAAGACCCTTACCTTCGGAGATGGCAATTCAACTACTTTTAGTGGGTCAATTACTGGTGGAGCGCTCTATCAGCAGGGGACAGGGACGTTTACTTTTACAGGAACAGGCGATCTTTCTGGAGGGGCAACCGTGTCGAGCGGGCGCTGGAATATGGACTCTGTCAATTGGACAGGACCAATGACTATTCTTCCTTCGGGGACGCTCGGTGGGACGGGGACGCTTTCCAGTTCTGTTGTTCTTCAGGGCACCATTGCTCCAGGGCACTCTTCAGGCACGCTCTCATTCAATCCTGGCTCTACTGTGATTTTCAGCCCGGGCAGTACCTACTTTGTTTCGATTGACTCTGCAGGAAGTTCCGCTCTTGTCCTGGGGGCAGATACCACATTAGCGGGGACTCTTTCAGTAACAGTGGCGCCGGGGACTGTTCTTCAGGATTATTACACTATTGTAAAGATGATGGATGCATCCTACACAGGAGAGTTTTCCTCAGTGGTCTTTTCAAATGACTACCCCTTCACGGTGAAATATCTGCCGCGGTCTGTCGTTTTAACTACGATTCATCCGACCTCACTTGCTTCCCTTACGGGCAACCGCGCCATTCTTGCAAATTACCTTGTTCAATTCCTGCTGCCGAAATTTCAGCTGAACTTTCTGCCCATTGGCGCATTGGAGCAGGCGCTCGATCGCATTTCTCCGGCGCGCAACTTCGCTTCCGCTTTTGCTCTGCAAAACAGTGCAGTGGGTCTTAGCAAGCAGCTCTCCTGGCGCCTTGCAGATCGCCGCCATCTTTTTGTGCAGGAAAAAGCGCCGCCTGCTATCGCCTCTCTTGTCGCAAGTGCGCAAGCGGGAGTCTTTGATGAGGTCGTTCAGATGGCGCCTCTCTCCGCAGAGAGCGCTGGTTTTGCTGATATCGCCGAGCTTGCCGCTTCTGACAAGAGCGATACTACTGTCGATCCTGATTCTTTCCCGAACTATGGCGAGTGGTGGATCTCCGGAATGGGACAGTTTGGGCATCTTGCTGCAACGGCGCAGGGCCAAAATCCCTCGTTTGACTTCAACGCAGGTGCAGCGCTTCTTGGTTGCGATTATGGAAAAGAGGTTGGCCTTGCCGGCTTTGCTGCCGGATACCTTAAAGATGTCTCCATGATGGCAGGTGATTTTGGCTCAGCCTCATCCGATTCACTGATCGTCATGTTCTACGGCACCTACAACCCATCGCCCTTCTGGATCGAGCTCTCTTTTCTGGAGGCGACAAGCTGGTTCAACAATGAGCGCAACATCTCCTTCCCTGGCTTTATCCCTGCTGTGCCCAACTTTTCTGCCACTGCAACAAGTGAGCATACCGGCTGGACCATCGATCCGCATATTGATCTTGGCTACGCCTTTAACTTTACCTGGGGAAGCATCTCCCCTTATGTCGCCTTTGATGCTGCGATTGTCGTGGAAGAGTCCTATAATGAAACGGGCGCCGCTCCCTACAATTTCAGCATCGCGAGCAGAACCTCTGAGCTTTTCCGTACCGAGGTGGGACTCTCCTTCAGACAGAATCTCTTCTGGAAGGAACTTTCTGTAATGTTCAAAGAGATGCTCAGTTATGTGAATCAGACCCCCTCTGGCGATCAGATGAATACAGCGCTCTTCAGCGGAGGGCTGTCTGTTGCTCCCGGCGTCCCTGCTATTGCCCTGACGACCGCTACGGGCACAGAGAACCTCTTTTCCCCGGTTTTTGAGCTCTTTCTTCAATGGAGGGATTTTTCCTTTTCTACCAGCTATGCAGGTCAGTTTGGCAGCAACTTCCACTCAAACGAGGTTTTTGGCTCTCTTGGGTATCGGTTTTGATTGACTCAAATAACTGATTTGAAGCATGTTGCGACAAAATGGACAATTTTGCAACTGCAGTTATAAAATTGGCTCATGTATAAAAGAACCCTGGGACAAAGGATATTTGATGCTGCCGGGCAGTTTCCTGTAATTGCACTGTTTGGTCCACGACAATCGGGCAAGACCACATTGGCAAGGTCATTGTTCCCTGATTTTGTTTACATCAATCTGGAGCTGTTCGAAGAGCAGGGCCTTGCCATAGAGGACCCGCGCGGATTTCTTGAGCGATTCAGAAATGCACGTGGGGTGATTTTGGACGAAATTCAAAAAACTCCACAACTCCTTTCCTATATTCAGGTCGAGGTGGATGAAAAGGCTGTTGCAGGTCGATTTATACTCACAGGATCTCAAAATCTTTTGTTGAATCAGCATGTAAGCCAATCGCTTGCAGGGCGGGTGGCTCTTTTTACCCTACTTCCTCTTTCAATAGAGGAGTTGCGGCAGGCAGATGCTTTGCCCTCTACTGCTGCAGAGATGATTTTTCAGGGATTCTATCCAAGATTACATCTACACCATATCGATCCTATCATTTTTGCAGAGAGCTATGTCCGTACGTTTGTCGAACGGGATGTGCGGGATCTGCAGCAAATTGCATCTCTTTATGATTTTCAAAAATTCATGCGCCTCTGTGCGGCTCGCATAGGGCAGTTGCTCAATCTTTCTGACCTGGCAAATGATGCAGGAGTTTCCTTGCCTACTGTAAAATCCTGGTTGTCAGTATTAGAGGCATCATATGTTCTCTTTTTGGTGCAGCCTCATCACGCCAATTTCAACAAGCGTTTGGTCAAGATGCCAAAGCTCTATTTTTACGATACATCGTTAGCCTGTCATCTCCTTCGGTTAACTTCTGTTGATGATGTCTATGATCACTACCTTCGCGGAGAGCTCTTTGAGTCGATGATCCTTTCTGATTTTTTGAAAAAGCGTTTCCACCAAGCGCTCCCTCCCAATGTTTACTTTTGGCGGGATAAATCCGGGCATGAGGTAGATTGCCTACTTGAGGAGGGCGCAAAGTTATACCCCATTGAGATCAAATCTTCTGCAACGATACAGCCGGATCTTTTTTCCGGGTTGCAGAAGTGGTGTGAACTTGCGGGGTACCCATCTGGCTTTGGGACCGTGATTTACGCCGGAGAGGAAGAGCAAAAACGTCCCGGAGGACAACTTCTTTCCTGGCGCATGTTGTAAATAAAGTAAATAGTCCTGTACGTTGTAAAGCGTAAGGAACAGCATCATGAACGTTAAAAATTTACCGATCTCTGTAGGAAGAGTCCTGGAAAAGCTTGGAAAAAATCTGCGCGATGCGAGAAGAAGGCGAAGGATCCCAATGCAACTGACTGCAGACCGAGCTGGGATCAGTCGTGTGACTTTAACAAAGATTGAGAAGGGAGATTCTGGGGTTTCTCTGGGGGCTGTTAACAGTTTAGCTTGACCTTATACATTCTTGCTCATACTATATCAATATGAGCAAATTTTTTAGCATACACAAAGCCGCAGATTTTTTGGGCGTTTCGACTCAAACCCTTCGACGCTGGGAAACAAGCAAGAAATTGGT
>JAGWKO010000016.1 GCA_028873295.1 Verrucomicrobiota bacterium | reverse complement strand
ATGATAAATTTATCATGCGTATCATGCACATCCTTCCCATCATGTTTTCTTCCTGAGACCAAAGGCCAGTTGTCAACTCTTCATCTTGTTTGGGTATATCAAACTTCGTATACAGCTCCCCAAAAAAGAGGCAAAATTCGGCTCAAAAGAACCCGAAAATCGACAGAACCCAAGATTCGGAAGTCTAATAGCGGATCGCCATGAGGCAGAGCCCCCAGGAAGGCGCTGCAATGCCGATCCGTTTTCTGTCGCGTGCTTGAAAAAGAGCTGGCATCTCATCTGGCGAGCGTTTCCCACGGCCCACTTCCAAAAGTGTTCCCGTAATATTGCGTACCATTTTGTAAAGAAAACCATTCCCCTCAAATTCTAAACGAATGCCCCAAGGCTCCTCGATGAGATCGAGGCGATAAAGCGTGCGAACTGCTCCGCGCGCCGCAGAACCTTTTGAGCCCTCATTGGCAAAAGAAAAAAAATCGCGAGTCCCCACAAAATGGGGTATTGCCTGACGCAAAAGCGCAAGATCCATACGCTGCATGGATTGATAGCGATAAAAACGCTGTAGAGGATCCATCGCAGCATCCAAATGTACCTGATAGTGGTAAACTTTTGAAAGAGCGCTGTAGCGCGCATGAAAATCAGATGTAACCGGCTCTAATGAAAAAACGCGGATATCTTCCGGAAGTAGAGCATTGAGAGAATAGCGGGTTTTCGAAGGAGATAGAGTAAGAGGCGTTTGGAAATGAACGACCTGTCCCTTTGCATGCACGCCAGCATCCGTCCTCCCTGCTGCAACGCAGAAGACCCTGTGGCGCAAAAAGGTGGAAAGAGCACCTTCGACTACTTCCTGAATGGAAAGAACACCCTTCTGTCTCTGCCATCCAGAATAGGCAGTCCCATCGTACCCTAATTTAAGTTTGTACTTCAAAACTCCAGTCATAAAAAGGGCCCTTAAACGGAGGAACCTATCCCAGTAATGAGACTTCGTCGATTTTCGGGTTCTTTTGAGCCGAAAATCAACGAAGTCTCATTACTGGGATAGGTTCAGCTCTCCTAATTAAAAGCAGTCGTTATGAGAGGTGTTTGTTAACCAATTTGGTCATATCAAACATGTTAACTGCTTTTTTTCCTCCAAAAATTTTCTGGAGTTTTTCATCAGGATTAATATTTCTTTTGTTTTTTGCATCTTGAAGATTGTGCTTCTTGATGTATTCCCAAATTTTTTTCGTCACTTCCGTGCGAGGCATTGGGCCATCTCCAATCACAGCAGCCAGATCTTTACTTACTTTCATGGGTTGCATAAATTTGGATGTTTTCGCCATGTCTTTTTCTCTCCTTAAATCAATACATCAGGCAACGCTCGCACGAGGGATTCTCCTCGTAGAACGCCCCAAATATCCCCCTATCTTGGTAGAGCGGCTCTTTTATAGTCAAAACAAAAAATCGCCTTCTAATTCTTTTTTTAATGCATTGAGAAAGCCGCATCCGTAGAGACCATCAAAAACGCGGTGGTCAAAGGTCAAAGAGGCCCATAGAATAGAGCGGATAGCAATCGAATCATCAGCAAGAGGGACTACTTTGCGTGTGATTGCCCCAAGGCCAACGATAGCGACCTCCGGATAACGAATAATGGGAATGCCAACCATTGTTCCCGTCATACCAAAATTGGTGAACGTAATGGTCCCCTCCTGCACTTCCCCAGGAGAGAGTTCTCTGTGGCGCGCTCGATGAGCAAGATCCGCAAGCTGTATGGCAATATCGGGGAAAGAGAGGCGATGGCAATCGCGAAGGACGGGAACCATCACTCCATCCTGCACACTGACTGCAATGCCGAGATTGACAAAGCGCTTCATGATAATCGTATCCGCCTCTAAAGAGGCGTTGAGAAGAGGAAAGGCCTGTAAAGCACGGCAAATCGCCTGTGCTACAAAAGGCGTGATGGTCAGTTTCACTCCATGCTGTGCGTGGAACTCCTCTTTTTTCTCGCGAATTACTTTGACAAGGCGCGTCACATCGATCTCTGTCATCACTGATGCATGGGGCGCCTCATAGAAGGAGCGCGCCATATTGTCCGCAATTGCCTTGCGCAGAGCGCTCATCGGCACCCTCTCATACTCTGATGCACTCGGAGCATGCTTCTCTACATCGCTTTTTGTTAGGCGCCCGCCTGCCCCAGTGCGCGCAATCCGGCAAACCTCCTGCTCGCTTAAGCCCCTTTCCTGCACAAGACGGGTCACTGCAGGCGAGTAAAAAGCGCTCTGATCCTTCTGTTTCTCTGCCTTCTTCGACTCTATCGCCCCTTCCCCACCAATCAGCGTAGCAAGGCACTGGCCCACCTCAGCCTCTTGCCCAGCAGCGACCAAAATCGCCTCAATCCTCCCGGCATAGGGCGAGGGAATTTCGCTATTGACCTTGTCGGTCGACACCTCAAGCAGAGGCTCATCGAGCTCAACCAGGTCGCCAACCTTCTTAAACCACTGAATTACAGTAGCATGGAGGATGCTCTCCCCCAGCTTTGGCAGGATTATTTTTAAGGGTTCACTTGTCATGGAACCGATTATCCAGCTTATTCTCGATTGTAGCAACCAACTTTTGCCACTTTTCCCTTCCCTCTCCTGTCATACAGAGATCGATCTCTACAGAGAGAAGAGGGAGGGGCCAGGAGAGGCTGGGAAGTTTTACGATATCCTTTTCGGTGGTGAGGAGTGCAGAGCAACCAAGAGCTTTGCATCTGTCAAAAAAATCATTTAACTTTGCGAGAGGAGCTGCCGCGTGGTCGGCAAGAATCCACTCTGTTGCGACGATGAGGTTAAGAGCTCGCAAGGTGTCGCGGAAAGAGGAGGGGTTGGCGATGCCGCAAAAACAGCCCACTCTCTGCCCGTTCTGCAATGGAAAGCTTTGCCCCCCCTGATCGCGAATGCGGACCGGAACGTGGAGAAAATCTATGCCCTGCAGGAAGAGAAAGTCGGCTTCCTCAAGGCGACTGGGGTGATCGCGCAAAAAACCCCATGGGAGAAAATGGCCTTTGCCAAGGGGGTCTTTGCCACGCAGTAAGAGAATATCGAGATCGCGTGAGAGCTTGCGGTGCTGAAAGCCATCGTCGAGGAGGAGCAGTTTAGCTCCTTCCCGCACTGCTTTTTTAGCAAGAGCAGCTCGATCTTTTCCTACGTACACTCTCGCGCTTTTCTGCAAGAGCAGCGTCTCATCGGCTCCGTAGCCGCGTGTGAGGATAGCAATGCTGCGATCTGCAAAATGAGCCGCGAGTTTTCTTGTAAAGGGCGTTTTTCCCGTGCCACCTGCGACAATATTGCCGACGCTCACCACAAGGGCATCCACCCTTTGCATCGGAAGAAGGCCGGCATCATAGAGCCAGTTTTTCAAAAGAACAAAAAGTTTCCAGCAAAGGCTGATGGGAGCAAAGAGAAAGCTCCATTTTCCCTTTTCAATGAGCTCTTCACCAAACAGAAACAAGGCGTTCATCTGTCAACCTAATTTTGCCAGAAAAGAGTCGCTCTTCGACCTGTTCAATGATCAAGTGGATAGCAGTCATATGCGCTTCCTGGATGCGATCGGAGAAGACAAATCCGGGGACGATCCATTCAAGATCGGAAAGTCCCTTCATCTTACCTCCCTCTTTTCCGAGGAAAGAGATCGTCTTCATTTCGCGATGTCGCGCGCTCTCTACAGCTGCGAGGATATTGAGCGAGTTGCCGCTTGTTGTAAGGGAGATCAGGAGATCGCCTTTTTTTCCAAAGGCTTCCACACCTCGAGAAAAGACAGAAGAAAAGCCCATATCATTGCCGACGCAGGTCAAATGGCTCGGGTCTGCAAGAGCGATCGCTGGCAAAGCGGGCCGCGCTTTGCGAAACTGTCCTGTGAGCTCTTCTGCAAAGTGCATCGCATCGCAAAGGCTGCCTCCATTGCCGGCAATCAGAAGTTTTCCTCCCTTTTGGAAACAGTCTGCAATCCATGCGGCACAGGTCTCCATAAAGCGGAGCGACTCCTCTTTTTTGAGAAAAGAGATCGCGCGGATCGCATCCTCTACACCTTGCACAAGAGATCTGCTCATACTATCATCAATAGTAGCAGATTATGGAGAATACGTATGCATGTCGCTCTTTGTGGAGTTACCGGAGCTGTTGGGAAAGAACTTCTTGCTCTTCTTGAAAGGCGCAATTTTCCTCTCAGCAAACTCTCCTGCTTTGCTTCTTCCCGCTCTGTTGGGAAAACAGTTTTGTTTCGCAAAGAAGAGATCGTTATCTCTGCTCTTTCCGACTCCATCTGCGATGCGGATCTTCTCTTTTTTTGTGCGGGGAGCGCCGTTTCACGAGAGTGGGCGCCTCGATGCAAAGGCCTTGTCATCGACCTGAGCTCTGCATTTCGCGAAGAGGTCCCTCTTGTCATCCCCGAGATTAACCCTGAAGCGCTCCTGGAGCACAAAGGAATTGTCGCCTCTCCCAACTGCGCTGCCACAATCCTTCTTCTCCCTCTTTTCCCTATCCATCGCCTCTACGGGGTCAAGCGCGTTGTCCTCTCTACCTATCAAGCAGCAAGCGGTGGAGGCGATCGCCTTGTACAACAGCTGATCGAAGAGACGCGCGCCTCTCTTGAAGCGCGCACCTGCCCCTCTTTGCTCCCCTTCCCTTATGCCTTCAATCTCTATCCGCACAACTCCTTTTTGCACCCTTCCGGCTATGTAGAAGAAGAGCTCAAGATAGAGCGGGAGAGTTGCAAAATTCTCAATGCTCCCGAGCTTCAGATCAGCGCCACCTGCGTTCGCGTCCCCGTGCTGCGCGCTCATGCGATCTCTGCCAACGTGGAGCTCCATCAACCCTTTTCTCTTGAGGCGATTCAGGATGCCTGGAGCCAGATGCCGGGGCTTGTTTTTCAGGAAGAGCGTCAAAATAATCGCTTCCCCACGCCCCATGATGCGACAAACAAAGACGCGATCTACTGTGGGAGATTGAGACGCGATCCAACGCAGCCCAACACACTGGAATTTTGGGCAGTCGGCGACCAGCTACTGAAGGGCGCTGCCCTCAATGCTGTGCAGATTGCGGAGAAAATGGCGCAGCGCTCTCCACTGCAACGATCTCTTTTGTAACAGGGTGGTAAAAGGCAATGCGCGCGCAATGCAAATGAATTGTTTTTGCAGGGCATTTGGCCCCATAGCGGCCATCGCCAATGATAGAGTGACCGGCAGCGCTCATTTGCGCGCGGATCTGGTGATAGCGCCCTGTTTCTAAAAAAACTCGCACAAAAGTAGAGCGTTCCGTACGGCCAAACACCTGGTATGTAAGGGATGCTCTCTTTGCTCCTGGAACATCTCTTGAAACAACACGCGCGCGATGCGATTCGTGCGTCAAAAAATGCTCGAGCTTCCCCTCTTCAGGAAAGAGCGCTCCTTCTATTTCGGCGACATAGAGACGCTCGATTTTCCCCTCACGCATTTGTGCCTGTAGGCGGCTGAGCGCCTTGCTGGACCTTGCAAAGAGCACAAGTCCGGAAGCGGGCCGATCAAGGCGATGGATAGGCTCAAGAAACCATCGCTCCCCTTTTCCCTTAAGAAATGCTTTCAGCTCTTCCTGAAAAGAGGGGTTTCCCGTCTCATCGGGCTGCGTCAAAAGTCCTGCCGGTTTGCATGCAACAAGCAGATGGTTATCGAGATAAAAGACCTCTTGCATAACTGAGGGTTCATCGATTTTCGGGATTATACCGAAAATCGACAGAACCTCAGTTATGCAAGAGGTCTAAAGAACGTTGTCTGACCACTTCATAAAGGAGGAGAGTTGTTGCTGAAGAGACGTTGAGAGAATCTGCGATACCGAGCATCGGGATACGCACCTGGATGTCTGCATGCTCCATCCAAAACTGCGAGAGTCCATACTGCTCTGTTCCCATCGCGACAGCGACAGGGAGGCAAAAATTTTCCTCCGTGAATAATTTTTCCCCTTTTGGCGTTGCAGCTACGATACGAATCCCCCGATCCTGCAGGAAGGAAATTGCCTCAGTGCTTGTTGCTATAAAAATCGGAAGCGCAAAGAGAGTCCCAACACTTGCGCGCACTACGTTTGGGTTATAAAGATCCGTAGTGGGATCGCAAAGAATCACCGCTTCTACTCCTGCTGCATCAGCGGAACGAAGGATCGTGCCAAGGTTACCCGGCTTCTCGATGCTCTCCGCGATCAAGAGAAAGGGCATCGCAGAAAGCTTGCACTCCTCAAGTCGCCTGATTCGCTGTTTGCCGATGGCCAGAAGCCCATCGGGGCGATCTCTATACGAGAGCTTCTGGAAAACCTCCTTCGAGCATTCATACTGCGGCGCCTGCACGCGCTCGATGAGCCCTCTCTCCCCAGTCCCCAAAAACCAGTCAGGACTATAGAAAAGAGCCTCGAGCTCCCAATTTGCATCAAGAGCGCGCTGTAGCTCGCGAAATCCCTCAATAAGGAAAAGTCCACTCTCTTTGCGGTGGCGATGTTCCCTTAGGCCAATTGCGTCTTTAATCTTTGGATTGGAAAAACTTGTAATGCGAAGCATGGGGACTAGTGTACCATATTTGTTGGACTTTGTCCATTTGAGAAAGAAAGGCTGGAACGGCTCCTCATCCATGCCGAAAAAAGCTCAAAAGAACCCGAAAATCGACAGAACCGCAGTTATGCAAGAGGTCGTCGCATCTGTCACTCAACTTTGAACCACGCCCAAAGTCCAGTACCAGACACACTGGATGCGCAAAAACCATTTTACTCATCATACTTTATCAATTTGATTGATCTAGCGCTAAAGCTGTCTAGATTTTTCTCCTCATACAGACAAACCGTAATTTCTTTTTGATAGTCAGCACTGGACAAATGTGCATGATGCAATCGAGGATCATCGATCAATTGGGTTAGATATCCGCACAATTGAATAGCCTCTTCCTTGTTCAAAAACACAGTGATATTGTCTAGTTTTTTGTCAGAGTCATTATCTAAAATTCTCAAAACATCACCTCTTTTCATTTATGTGGAACATCAATTGGATATACTCGACTAATCTCTTGCCATTTACCATTTACGAATTTCTCAAAATGCATATGAGGACTTTCATGAGGGTCAGGTCTTATGAAATCAAAGCGCGCTTTTCTCAAACCGTCTTGAGAAATAAAAATAGGATCTCCTGCCTTATTGCGAATACACTGTGCACCCTCTCCCAGCCAATCAGAAATCCCTTTTTCTAACTGTGGAAGTTTCGTGAGCATCTGCTCTCGGGCAACCCACCGCTTTCCTGATTCTTTTAGAATAGCCTGGGCACTTTCCGGAGTAGCCAATGCCTCCAAAGTCATCGCCTGATTGGCTCTCTTTAAGTTGCGGTAGGCCTTGATAGCAACGGAGCTTTCTTTGGCTAGAAAAAGATCGAGTCCATACTTCCCGATGATGTAGCCAATCTGCTTGCCTTTTTGATGATCTTCGAGTTTTTTGTAGTTTTGCAGCAACTCTCGGAGCTCCGGCACGATAGTCTGAGAAATCTCTGTGATGGATGTGGACGAAAGATATTCCAGGCACTGAGCAGCTGCATTGACAAACTCCTGCGAGGCTGAGACAGGATGTTGAGCCAGCGCCCAAAGCCCATGCCCCAACCCTCTCAATGAAGCAAGAATAGATGGGACAAATTCTGTAACAGAATCCACAATTCCCAAACAAATTCCGGATGCCACACCTGTGGCCAATTGAGAAGGCTCAAAAGTTTGTTTTGAAAACGTTTCCGATGACAGGTAATCTCCCACCGCCAGGTCAAATTCTCCCAATTCAAAATAAGCAACCGCCCGTTCAAAATAACTTTCCTTTAACGACGGATCTTTTTGAATAGAAGCAGTTAACGAAACGATTGCATCTGCATAGCACCCAAACTCTGATTCCACCTGTCCTTGCAGCAAATGAAGCTTTGCCAAAAGCGCATCACCACTATTCTCATTCTCTGCCACCTCCAGCATCCACCGAATTCGTTTGATTGCCTCATCAAATTCTCCGCTTAGGCACTCCTCTAGCGCAGAACGAAATGCTATTCCCTCAATCTGATGCTCTTCCAGGCACTCAAGAAAAAGATCGCGATAAAACCTTTCCGCTTTTTCGGTCATCGCATCCACTTGATCCATCGCCTCGTTATACTCGTCATAACAGGCAACAAGTATCTCTTTCTCAATGCATTCAACACGCTCCTTCATGCTCGTGATCACGTCTTCGAGCTTACTGTCGCTAGACCAGTAAAAATTGCTAAACTCAATATCGTGTCTACCAATGTAGTTCACGGATCTATGGGGATTAAGAGAATACTCCTTCTCGAGAAGTTGCAACTTTGAGAGATAGGCAGCATGTTCAATATGCCAAACATCGATGTAATAGAATCGAATATCCCTTTTTAGAGCCGCCACAAGTTCCAAAAATTGAGAATACGTCTCTGCACTATATTGTCTTCCGAAAATGTCTTCCTGATTCTGTTCTAATTCTTCTTCCGAATCTTCCCACTTTTCTTCCAAGCAGAAACCACCTGTTTTCTCACAATCAAAAGCCTCCCATCTTAATCCCTCAGACGTCGCGGTCCAGGGACTCTTCGGATAAAAGACCTGATTAGGAAGACGCGCAGGAGATTTTCCCCACAAAGTTTCCCAAATCGTTTCTTGCAGGAGTTCTCCAACAGCGCAAAGATGGGGATCTCCCATCCAACCACAGCCCCGATTACAGGTGATCTTCAATGCACCATACTCCAAATCACGAGGCATTTCTGCTTCTATTTGTAGAATGCAAAAGCTCAAGAATAGAAATCGAAAAACAGTCAACTTACGACTCACTAGGAATCTTGAGAAATGCGTCATTGACATAGAAGTCTTGCGTATACGGCTTTTGCAATTTGCAGATCCTCCACAGCAACGCCTGTTAAATCGGCAATTGTAATCGAGAGATTTTGCTGCGGCTTCCTTGCAATGAGCTCGCCGAGCTCTATCAGAGGAAGGGTTGCAGCTGGATCTACATGAGAAAGATCGCCATACTGTCTGCACTGAGCATAACTATCTACTGCAATAAGGTCGGCGCGTTCAAAGAGAGAAGAGTCAATTTCCTGCTTGCCAGGCCCATCTGCTCCCACAGCTGTGATGTGCGTCCCTGGCCGAATTTGATGACCAAAAAGTAGGGGATGAGAGGAGGGAGTCGTAGTGACAATCAGATTGCACTGCTCTGCGATCTGATCGATGCTTTTGGCAGCAGAGATCTGAAAATTGGCAAGATCAGGATCCCGACAAAAGGCTCCCGCGCGCATCGCATTGCGCCCCCACACAAGGACCTGCCGGCAAGATGTTACCCATTGCAGCGCCTGAAGCTGATGCCTTGCTTGAGTCCCTGTTCCAAGGATGCCAATTTTTTCAACTTTCCCTGTACAAAGGTACTTTGCAGCAATCGCGCCTGCAAGCCCCGTCCGCAAATCGGTAAGATAGCCCTCATCTTGCAGAATCGCTAAAAGCTCCCCTGTTTTTTGTGAAAAAAGAAGCATCAACCCATTGCTGCTCGGTAAATTTTTTGCAGGATTCTCATAAAAGCTCGAGGCGATCTTTACCACATAGAGATCATTATCCAGGATTGCTCCTGATTTGATATGAACATCCGCAGGTGGCTCATCAAAGTGCAAAAATCCGATAGGAGAGGTAATTGTCTGTTTTTGTGAATAGCAAACAAGCCCCCTCTCAATCTCTTCTAAAATCAAGAGAGGATCGATCGCTTGCAAGATCTTTTCTTTTGTATAGATCGATGGGGCTTTCAAGCTCATTCAAGGAGTTTTTTTACAGAGGTTAAGGCAACGTTGCGACCTGTAATAACAAGAGCCGTTTTCCCCGGAGAAAGGGACAATCTTTTCTGCAGACATGCCGCCACTGTAACTACAGCCGTTGGCTCAATGAGATATTGATGATGCTTCATCATCCAGACAAATGCAGCTTCAATTTCATTTTCTGTAACAAGAGCCACTTCGTCGATACGATCCTTCAAAATTTCAAAGCACTCTTTGCCAATCCCCCCTTCAACTCCCCCAGCGATTGTCTCCACTGCTGGAAGGTGTGTAACAGCTGCCCCTCTCTCAAAGGAGAGTTTCAGCGCCGGTGACTCAAGGTGTTGGCATCCGATCAGTCGGATCTCAGGATTTTTTTCTTTCAGGTAATAGGCAATCCCCGCCCCAAGTCCTCCTCCACCTACGGGGAAGATCACATTCTTTACTTCCGGAATATCTTCCAGAATCTCGGCCGCCAGACTACCTCCATTCCCAGCCATAATACGGCTATCTTCAAAGGCGCTAATCAAGTGCAGACCATTTTTTTTCACCTCATCGCGCGTCCAGTCCAACGTATCATCATATCCGCTAAATGGAGACCTGATGACATTAGCGCCTAACTGCATGATCTTGTCGCACTTGCAGGGATCTGCAAACTTGGGAACATACACGGTAGACGAAATGCCAAGCTGTTTTGCCGCATAGGCTACACCCAGCCCATGATTGCCAGCAGAACAGGCCGCGACTCCGCGGGATTTTTCTGTTTCACTTAAAGTGGAAAGATAAAAGATCGCTCCACGCACCTTGAAAGATCCCGTGATTTGCAATGCCTCCAGTTTTAAAAAAAGCTCATCGCCGAAAAGGGCACTTAAATCAGGAGAATATTCCATTGGAGTGCGGAGAATACGCCCCTGCAGCATCCTGGATGCCTGGGCAATCAGATCCATGTCCAGTGAAGTCGATATCATTGTTATCCTGGGTTCAGAGTCGCAACCCAAGCGCCACAGACGCTTGGGTTGCCACATTGGGAATCACTCGCTTTTTAGAGTGACAACTGTAGTTGCCTTCAGTTTTTTCTCTCCATCTACGGTGAGTGGCTCAAGATTATACTGAATAGCTGCAATTTTCGACAGACTCGGCAGATGGCTGCCCCCACAAAACATTTTGACCTCACGACCATCTGGCAGATTGCAATGCCATGTTCTTGTATCATCCAGATGCGGGCCTGCCGCCTGAATGGCCACAGGAGCGCCAGATGCTACCCATTGAGCCAGAAAATCATTTGCTGCCTGCTGCACTTTTTCCAGATCGCTAAACAATTGCTCTGTCTGTAGTCCCTTCTTTTTGATTGACTTGCCGAATCGATAGAGATCTTCGCTCCGGTTTTCAAAAATCATAGACGTATCCATTGCTTCATGGTCCAGATCCCAAGCTTTCAGGGAATCTTGTCTTGCTCCCCCTTTCGACCAATAGCTATGCGTTGCCTGGTTAAGAGCTGCCGCTGCCATGTGACAACCCGTATGGTGAGTATTGAGAGCGTTCCTATAAACAGCATCTACATTTGCCACCACGGTTTCTTCAAGAAATGAACCAGCTTCCAGTTCTTGAGGATTGATGATATGGGCAACAACAGCGAACCAGTTCTGCTTTTCTTTTCCTGGGACTTTTGCCATTTCAGCAAGATCTTTGGTCTCCTTATGGACTCCAAAAATTTGACAATCCTCCACAGGGAATGTGCGCTCGCCCCCTTTTAATTGAATCATCCCTCTATCAGCGGGCTGGTCAGGCCAGGTTGCGTCAACAGGATGAAAAGGCGTCTCTTCAAGCAAGAGAGCAATTTTCCCACCGACTAACATAGCAACATCCAATACTTTGGATTCTCCAGTAACAGCTCCTCCAGGAAAGGTTACACGGCTGCTTTCAACAATTGCGCCTCTAAGAAGATTCATGGCATTACCAATAGCACTCATTTTATAACTCCTATATTAAAATTGCGTTGTGATCACACGACCAGTTTTGCACACACTTTGTGCAAAATCATTATTCGTAGATAGATATACTCTTTGTAACCATCGGTCTTTCCCATCGTAAAAGGCGGGAAAAGCAGTTCGACCATGGATTGCTTTTTTGTTATTGAAGATGACAAGGTCCCCAGACTCCAATGAGATTGAAGCTCTTACCGATTCAGCAACTCTTCTAAACTCCTCCAATGCGCCCGCTGCGGCATCCGTAGGAGCCTTCATCAGATCCAGATCATAGGTAAGGGTAGGGCTCTCTTTCGATCCTCCCAATACGGGGATAAGAATCTCACTCATCTGTGTTTTGTCCCTGTTTCCAAAAGAGACATCGATCCCTGTCTTATATTGCGGCTTGCTCAGCTCCTCGACTGTTTTTGAGGTTAATCGGGGTAAAATTTTGTTGAGGCTGGCAAGAATTGTCTGAGCCTGTTTCGTTCGATCTCCTCGCAAACAATACAACATAAGGTAGTCTGGGTTAAATGGATGAAATGCCTGCTCGGTATGCCACTCGAGCAGGTACCGCGAGCCATCCGAAGTTTGCTGATCTTCATTGACACGGGTCGGTCTGACATTTCGGAAAAGCACACCTTTTTCTTCCTGAATATAGTTAAAAGGCTCCCCTCCCAGCTGTTTTGCAAAAACCGAGAGACAGAACTCGCTGACAAAGGTAGTCTTTGCAAGTATCTCTCCAGGAGTGTCTGGCAAGTTGTCGTCTTGTGGCAAGCCCTTAAACAAAACAAAATTTTCCTCCAGCATATTGCGATGCAATAAAGACAGATCATGCCTGACCGCGCGGGGAAGATACTTCGTCGCCACCTCCGCAACCTTCAAAAAAGTCTCCGGATTTTCATAAGGAGATGGAATAAATCCATTTTGAGTGCGCATTCGCATAAACGATTGTAGTGCAGAGTAGTTATGATGTGAATATTGGAGAGCGGGCAGTAGTCTTGTGACGCAGTTCATTTTAGCTCCTTGGCTGAATTAAAAAAATATGTCGAAATAGCGCGTTTTCTATTTTTATTTTTAGTAGCCATCTATTCTAGAGACAGGCATCATTTATGGCAAATAAAATTACACGATGACACCCTTACTCTCTATCACTTCGAAAAATGCGAGTAACAGCGAGCAAAGAGCAAGGCTGGACAACGACGTATTGGAAGTTGTTTTTACCTATCTGACAAGCACCGACCTCTCTTGCTGTGAACGAGTTTGTCGGGCGATGCAAAAGAGCATTGTCCATTATGCAAATGGCTATGCGAATCTCTGGAGAGAGCCGCTTCGCCCCATCACAAATATCGCAACACTCTCTCCGAAATTGGCAATAGCTGCGCAGGAATTGGCGGCGGTCATCATGAACACCTCGATCTTGAACCGCTCTATCGTCAGCAGAGTGATAGCCGGCATTCCTCCAATCTTAAAAAAAGAGATGGCAGGCAGACTGTTCGATCAAGTGCCAGCATCGTTACAGAAGGCAAAAGCACTTGCTTTCCTCGGCGCATTTGATCAAACAGGCAAAGTTGTCAATGCATTACAGGAAAAATCAGGAAGCACCCACTTCCTGCAAGCGATCGCTCAGATAATGGCTTATATCGGCCGTGATGCAGAAGAGCTGCTTGCAATTGTAAATCAGATACAAAGTGAAGACTATCGCAATGCGACGTTAGAAAACCTCATCAATATAATGGCTACAAGAGGCGCGCAACCGGAGGAGCTGCTTGAGATCGCAAGCGGGGTAGCAAACAACACGCGCCGACAGTATGGGTTACGCAGTGCTGCCAAAGCAATGGTTGCAAGAGGCGCGAAGCTGGAAGAGCTCTTTGCAATCACAGACAGGTTGCAACACGAAGAGCATCGCGTCACAGTATGGGATGTCGCCAGGGAGATGTCTGAGAAAAACGCAAATCTACAGGAGCTGTTTGAGATCGCAGGCAGGATGCAGAATAAAGAACAATGCAACCGGATTTTTCGTAGTGCTGCTAAAGCAATGGTTGTAAGAAACGCGAAGCCGGAAGAACTGCTTGCATTCATTGCAGGTAAAATAGGAGACGACAAGGAGAGAGATTCGGCTTTATGCGATGTCATCGGGGAGCTGTTTGACAGGGGCACACCCGCAGAAGAATTACTTGAAATCGCAAACGAGGTACACGGAGAACGGGCTCGTGAGCGAGCTTTTTGCGATGTCGCTAAGGCTATGGCCGCAAAAGGCGCGCCCCTGGAAGCACTTCGTCTATTGATTGAAAACCGGATACCCGATCAAGAGCGACGCGATAGAGCATTTGGGAATATCGTCGGTGCAATGGCCACAAAAGGCATGCAATTGGATCTGTTGCCTGTAATCGCTCAAGAGATTAAAAACAAAGCAACACGCAACTCGACGTTAGGCAATATCGCAGAAGCGACGGCTACAAGTGGCGCCGGCCCGGAAACGCTTCTTACAATCATAAATGCAATAGAAGAAGAGGATTCATGGGACCGCGCCATAATCTCACGCAGGACAATCCAGAAGATGCTGGAAAGAAATGCGAGTCCGGAAGAACTGTTTATGATCGCAAATCAGACACTTCCCCCGCGGAGGAATCAGGCTTTTGGCGATGTCGCAACCGCTATGGCTCTGAGAGGAGCTAGTCTGCAAGAGCTCCTTGAGTTCATCGCAACCAACATGCATAACGAAGCGTGGCGGACGATTACTTTGGAAAACATTGTCTATGCAATGGCCGGAAGAGGTGTAAATTCAAGCAGGTTGCTTGAGATCGCAATCGGGATAGATGAGAACTCATCGCGCATTCTGGCTTTTCGCGAGGTTGCAAAAGCAATGGTGGCAGAGGGAGCTTGCTCAGGAACGCTGCGTGAATTCATCACAACCTATTTTCAAGAGCAGCGGCCGCGCGATGCGGCTTTGCGTATCACTGCTTGCGCGATGGCTAAAAAAAAAGCCGATCGAACAGAGTTGCTTGCAATAATCAATGAAATACAAAATAAACAGGAACGCGATTTAACCATACACGAAGTCACCTGGGCGATGATCTCTACAGGTCTTTACGACAAAGAAGATCTTCTTAGCATTGCGACTGTATAACTCAGACGGAAAGCTCGATTCTTGCGACGGTTCCGCAAGGCAGAGACAGCGTCGCCTCGGAAGAGATGAGCAGCTCTTCCACCTCGATCTTTGCCGGAGAAGGAAACAGCTGTGTTAATAGATGAGAGAGCACTGTGGGCGTGAACCCCGGCGTGTGGCATGTAAGAAGAAGAAATTTGGGCTGCAGTGCTGCGCAAAGCTGCAAAAGTTCTACAAGATCATTCTCAATCTTGAACACCTCTCCCTGAGCTCCCCTGCCAAATGTAGGCGGGTCAAGAGCAATGCCTTCATAGCAGCGCCCCCTTTTCACCTCGCGCTTCACAAACTTCATCACATCTTCGACAATCCAGCGCACCTGGGAGACTCCATTGAGGGACGCATTTTTCTTCGCCCAGTCAACCATCCCACGCGCAGCATCGAGATGACAGACAGAGACGCCTCTTTTGGCAAGCATGAGGCTCAGCGCCCCGGAATAGGCAAAGAGATTGAGAAAGGATCCCCTGGATCTTTTCTTTAACCAGGACCACTCCGAGACATGTTCGGGGAAAAAGCCGATGTGGCCAAAATCTGTCAGGGAAAGAAGGAGGCGAACCCCCTCGACTTCAATCTCCCACTCCCTAGGAAGAGAGCGTCGAAAAGTCCACCCCTTCCCCTCTTCACGGGAAAAAATCGCATCCGCCTTGATATCGCCGCGGGGACTCCAGATAGCCTGGGGACAGGGCCTTTGCAGAATGAAGGGACCAAAGCGCTCCCATTTCTGCAAATGCCCACTGTCGAGAAGTTGGTAATCCATGGGCATCTATGCTACCCCAAATTACCTCTTAGAACAAGACTCCCAATGTACCGTATAACCCCGTGAAGAGATAGGTGTTGCCTCGCAGACCTAAAGCGATCCGATCATAAGACCCAATTTTTCTTGCAAAAGCAGTGCTCTTTCCATCATGCCACAGTTCAAAAAAGGGAGAAAATATGAAGAGAAGGCGATTCGAATAGGTATGAAGAGAAAAAGGCATCTCAACAAAAAAGTTGTTCAGCTGGTAGGTTAAGTTCCACTGCGATCCAGTCAGTGGACTGATGTGGACGGTCGGGAAAATCTGAGGCATCCACTGGAAGTTAAGCCCCCAAGAAAAAAAGGAATGGAATGTTTTTTCAAGAAGGCACCCGATGGGAACGTAGAATTCCGTATAGTTAAAATCGACAGAAGCACTGCGCAATTTAACAGTTTCTGGAAGATAGCGTGCACCGAGCCCCGAAAAGAGAGTCGCTTTTGCATCTCGATCCTTGCAATAAAAAGTGTAGCCCAGACGCTCTTGCGAGTTAAAGTCTTGCAGAGAACGGGAAGAAGAGGGCCCATTTGTCGTGTCGCCAATACGCCACCTGCACTCCACAGCGGCATAAACGGAATTGGGGGGATAATACTCATAAAGAAATTGAGCGCCTCCCAAGCTTCCCTTTGTCGTAGGGTTTCCATGCGGCTGAATCCAGGCGTAGGTGTAACTACCACCAATGTTGATATGATGAGGACACCCCCCCTCTGTCATACAGGGCCCACTCTGCTCTTCGACTGACGCAGAAGTAAGTGTAGAGTTCCCCTTCCATATAGAGCGTCTTGTCCCCTCATTCTGAGCACACAAAGCAAGGGCAGTTACCGTGAAAGCAATCAACAAGGTCCGATTCATCTCAAAAGTCCTTTGTGTAAAAAAAACATTTACTATACAATATACCCTATCTCTACAACCCTGATCAAGGAAAAAGAAATGAAAAGAGCCATTCCCTTTTTGCTCATCTGCAGCAGTCTTCTTGCAGAAGACAATGCACTACATGACTTTCGCACTCAGGCAAAAACTTTCTATCAGGAATTTATCCGAGAACAGGACGACGTCCACGCCACAGTGCATGCAGGGAATAATAGCTCGAGCCATCCAGCGCCTCCCACACCTCCCACTCCACCCACGCCTCCTTCACCCTTTGTTCCTCCTCCCAATCCTTACACCCCACCTGCCAATCCTCCGGCTCCAACAGCTATAAGCGGCTATCTACCTATGGTAATCGTCAACGATAGTGGATTTGCTGATTCGGCAGTCTATGTAAGCGTGATCGGGACCCAGGTAACTGGTGCCACAGCAAGCTCCCAACAAATGTATATGACGTTTAGCACACTGGGGCTTGGTTCCTACACCAATGTCGCCTCCTCAGGAACTGGATCGGTTCCGATTATGGCGCTTGACACCCTCAACACTGCAATGGCGCCTCATACATATGCCATCTACATTCCCGCTGACAACAATGGATCCAATGGCATCTCAGGAGCGCGGATCTACTTTGAAATCAATAGCGACACAACACTCATCACCTACAGTGACGGAAAACTGCAGGAGCCTACTGTCCTAAACCAGAACATCCCCTTCTACTCTCTGACGTTTGACAAGTTTGAATTTGCCTACCTACCGAATGCAAGTCCTGAAATCGGCGCCGATGCAACAGCTGTCGACTATTTCTCCGTTCCTCTCTACGGATACCTCTCAACACCCGATCCTGGATCCCCGAGCAACTCCGGCCTCTATGAGCCGCAAAGTTACGTCATGAAAACCGTTGTTCCGGCCTACTTTGACGCAAAATGCACAGGGACGCACCGCTCAGCAATCCTTACGCAGTGGAATAACTTGATCTCTCCTGATCCTTCCAGCCCGGTACGCGTGTTATCGCCAGGAAACGCGATGAGCGTTGGGACAGACAGCACTTTCCCCAACAAGTTCGACCCCAACTATTTTGACAATGCAATCGCCTATGGGTTCAGCTTACTGCAATACCTCTGGTCAGATCCTACTTCTGCTTACTACCGCAGCCATGGCCTCTATTTCCAGATCCCGCCTTCTACCAAATACCCACAACCCGGCACCTGTCCTGCCAACGACATCTCTGGGGTCTACACGGCGACCATTCAATCCAACAATTACATGTACTTCTGTCCAGTCTTTACGACAGAGACGCAGTCCTATTTCCCTGCTCCTACGATCACGGGCGCAACTTCCCCTACCTCAAATGGTCCTACCAGTTACCTCATCTTTTCAGCGCAGAATTTGAACCCTAACTTCGCAGCCAATCTGCAAGGTAATCAAGTGAGCAAGCTCTTTGAAGAAGCCATGATTGCAGGGCTTTTGCCAGCAACCTTCACTTCAACGGTTCCATTGAGCAACACCTACCTTGCCGACAATAGTTCAAACTACTACAGCAACGCTTCTTCTTTGCCGACATATGCAGGAGGCCCTTGGTATGACGTCTATTCGCAGGCAATTCACTACTGTGGACCTATTTACGCTTATGGATTCGATGAACCTCTCTACCCGGGTGTTCTCATGCAATGCACTACCCTCACAGCGAGCACCTACATCGGGATCACCATTGGCACTTGCGATCTTGTGCCTGGATACTAAAAGTCGAATTTGCGGATAGACTCTTATAAAGTGAGGACAGTCAGAATCTCCTCCGACTTTGCACCATTTGCAACCATTGGGCCCACAATCCAGCGCAAAGGATAATCCCATCCCGATGAATTTTGTAGCTTTCCCATAACGGCAAGCAGTTCTTCCGATCCTGCGCCTCTTACAGCCATCGCTTCGGCGATATTCTTCCAGGCGTCATCGCGAGAGGGCCACCATGCATCGACTCGCATATTCTCTATGATAACAAGTAGCTCCTCCAGTTTCGCGCCTCTTGTAACCAGCGCTACAGCGACATCGCGCAACACACCGTCTCTCCACCTTGGGTCGCCTATCCTCTCTATGATGGCAAGCAGCGTCTCCCATTTTACTCCTCTTGCAGCCAGTGCTACAGCGACATTCCCCACAGCCCAGTCGTGCTCTTTCGGATCCTGTATCTCATCTATGAGAGCAAAGAGCTCCGCTTCTCCCGCACCTCTCACAGCCATTGCTTGAACGACATAACACAACGGCCTGTCGCTTCCCAACCATATTTCTCGATACCTCTTCTTGATGAATGCAAGCAGATTTTCTTGTGGCAAGTCGGTTGCAACTATCGCTTGGGGGTCACCATAACCCCAGGTGTCGTACAGTTCTGCTTCTTTTATCTTCTCCATGATGATGGCAAGCAGCTCTTTTTGCTCTGCGCCATTTTTTGCCATCACTTCAGCGATCGAGCTCAAAGCAAAGTGGCGCTGCTCTGGATCTCGCATGCGCCTTACAATAGCAAGCAGATCCTCTGGCCCTGCGCCTTCTGCAGCCATCACTTCAGCAACAGTGGACAATGCCCAGTCATACCACTCTGTATCTGTTCTCATCTCCGCTGTAATGGCAAGCAGTTCCTCCGACTTAACACCTCCTGCAGCCATCTCTTTCACGATATCGTGTAAAACTTCCTCGCGAAACACCCATCCGCCCTCTGTTAACCTCCCTACGACAGCAAACAACTCTGCCTGTTTCGCACCTCTTACAGCCATCTTTACGAGGACAGTACGCCAAGCTCGATCGCTGGAATCGATGGCAGACTCAATGTCTTCCATCCTCGCTATGAGAGAAACCAGCTCCTGTTCCCCCGCGCCCCTTACAGCCCTTGCTTCAGCTGCTCCGCTCAAAGCAGCGTTGCGCCACTCTACATCTCGATCACCCTCTGTGATAGCAAGCAGCTCCTCTTTGCTACGGCCCGTACACCCCATCACGAAGGCTGCAATGTTCGCACACCAGGGATCATCACCTGGCAGTGTATCTGCGATTTGTCCTGTTTGCGCCTCGAGTAACATCAGCGCCTTTGCCTTAGACATGGACGCGGGCTCGTTTTGAGAAATCCAGTCAGCCACTTCTTGCTTCAATTTCTTTGGCATACTGACCGCTATCTTGGCAATTCTGGCGTGATTCAGCCTCGATTTTCCAACAATAGCCCTTCCTAACTCCTCCACTGTGACTACTGATTCTGAAGTGGGAGCCGCAATGGGACGAAGAACCTTGTTCCAAATCTCTCTGTAGCTCTTTGCATAACCTGCAACACATTGACTCATCTCCCAGCAGGTATAGTTGCAACGGGTTAGATCCCCGGTCATCAGGTAAGTAAAAATATGATGAAAAATTTCTTGAGGGAAGGGAAGGATGGCACGAGGCTTTCCTTCACCACTTGCTATAACGCCCGTTTGTAATAGTGAATTCGAATACGGGACAACATTACTCATATCGCAACAAACCTTATTTTCATAGATATAACTATACCACACAATATTATGCTTGTCAATGTAAAAAATAATTACGAGTCTGTTTCAGTAATATACCCAAAATGGTTCAAGAGTTGACAACGGGCCTTTGGTCTCAGGAAGAAAACATGATGGGAAGGATGTGCATGATACGCATGATAAATTTATCATGCGTATCATGCACATCCTTCCCATCATGTTTCCCTACCGTGAGCCAAGAGCCCGTTGTCAACTCTTCATCTTGTTTCAGTATATACAGAAAAAATCTCTAAACTCGACTTTGCAATTTTTGAGCATCGCTGAATCAGTCGGGCTGCGCCCCATAGCGATGTTGACGAAGATGATGCGAAATAGCATAGAAGCAGTTGATGAAGCGGGAATAAGAAGATTATCTCGAAAAGAATTACCGGTGGGAGTCGAGACCGAGACCGAGGGCCATGCGCCTTTTGTACCGGCCTACCTCTGCATGCATTGCCAAAGAGCGCGAAGAGCAAGGTCCACGCCCTCCTCCATCCCGGTCGCGCGGTCAGAAGAGAGAAAAAAATGACCCACATGAATTTCCTCCCCGCGCTTCCCTACAGCAATAAAAATTTCAGAAGGAGAATGCGACAGCCAACCGGAAGTTGCAACTGCATAGTCAGCAGTGGATTCTTTGAAGATTCCCTCCACCATCTCCCGCACTGTCTCGCGGCTCACAGCGCTGGCACTCTGCAGCGTCTCTGGCCTCACGTGGAGAAATTTTTCTTTCCACTGCTCCGCATAGACAACAAGAGATCCGAGAAAAGAGCGCGAGGCACCCTCTACACTCACAATCCGCGCAGCAAGAGCGCCTCCTGTACACGATTCAACAAAGGCATAAGTCACTCCGCGCTCCGCGGCAGCGCGCACAATTGCCCTCTCAAGTCTCTCTTCTCCAAGGGAAGAGGTCATCTTGCCCCTTCAATAGAAAGGTCCTTGAGCAAAAGTTGGGGGTGACGGGAGATCCAGGGAAAACAGTTGCGCCCAAGGCGTATCGTCGATACCAGTTTCTTTCCCTCCACAAGAAAAGGCGTGGGGCGACTCACATCGCGTATCCACTGCCGCACGCACTCAAAGAGAGGATTGGGGCCCACTTCGCAAAGCTCCCCTGTCTTGGGATCCTGGTAGACTTGTGGCCAGGAGAATTGCAATCCCCAAAAAATACTCTCACTCCCCCACGACATGGAGTGAAAGGAATGATCGAGGGAAGAATAGGTAAAAAAATGCGTCTGGAGATGGAGAAGTGGCTTTTTCACGCGCAAAAGATACCCCCTGCCAGGTACCTCTTGCAACCAGAGATCTTCCGAATCTGGCGTCATCACAGCTGTAAGAAGAGTCTGAAGCGCCTCCTGACTCGGCACCTTTCCCTCTTGGAGGGCAGATATCCATGCTTCCCACTGCTCTAAAAAACGCGCATGAGGAATAGGAGAGCCGTCGCTAAACCCTGTCAGACGGTAGAGGAGAGCGTCAGGAAGAGACGCGAAGAGCTCCTGGAGCTCCTTCGCGTTGCAAAGAATAGGAAACTTAAGCCACTTCGACCCTTGGAAAAGACCTTCGCGCTCAGGATGGGACAGAGCGAGCATCCATACCTCTTTTTTTTATGAAAAACAGAAGAATCGCGACGGTGATATAGCTATCTGCAAAGTTGAAGATTGGAAAGGACCAAGTCCCGAAGCAAAAATGTAAGAAATCAACGACATGACCATAGAACAGGAAATCGAGACTGTTCCCGATTGCTCCAGCAAGGAGAAGCGCAAAAGGGAAAGTCATCGCCGCCCGGACATACCCCAAAAGAAAGAGAATCATCCCCAGGCGAACAAAGAAAAGAAGAGTCGCATGACCTGAGAAAAGCCCCCAGGCAGCCCCCGTATTAAAGACAAGATCCAGCGAAAAGGAGAGAGAGGGGCTCTCTAAAAGAGGGATCCCCTGACTTGGAAGCCATAGGAGAATAGCAGCCTTGGAGAGGAGATCCGCCAGAAGAAAGAATGCACCTATCCACCACCACTTTTTCACAAAAGACCCTTTTCCAGTTTTTCTTGTGCCTTAACCGTCATAATAGCATAGGGCACAGCCTCGAGGCGCTTTACAGGGATCTCCTCGCCGGTGAGATCGCAAACTCCATAGGTCCCCTCGTCGATTTTTTCCAGTGCGCGATCAATTTGACGAAGCAGCCCAAACTCCTGATGCGTTACTTCCAGGTTGATTTGCTTGACAAAGTCATCCGTCCCTTCATCAGCAGAATGCTGCGAGTAGCCCTTTGATTCATCAGGAGAAGTCACCTCTTTTTTGGTCCCCTCTACCGTTGCTACGATCTGCTTTCTCATTTCGAGCAACCTACGCTTGAATTCTGTAATCTCACCTGCTTTTAGCGCCATCTTTACTCCTTTTCATTAACTCCAATCGAGCGAATCGCTTCGACAAGTTCCTGAATATCCGTGAAGCGCTTATAAACGCAAGCAAAACGAATATAGGCAACCATATCAAGTTCTTGCAGTCTGCGCATAACGCTTTCTCCAAGAGTGCGGCTTTCGATCTCTCTAATACCGCTCTTCAGAAGTTCCGATTGTAGCGCATCGGCAATAGAGCGCACCTGATCGCGACTCACGCGCGTGTGGCGACAGGCAGACTCCATCCCTTCGATCAGTTTCTCATGCTGAAAATCCTCATAGGTCCCGTCGCGCTTTTTAACCTGAATCGTCAAGTCAATTGTTTCAAAGGTAGTAAAGCGTTTTGAACACTGGCAACACTCTCGCCTTCTGCGAATCGCATTTCCCTCTGCGACATCGCGAGAATCGGTCACCTTGAGTTCTGGATGGTTACAGAAAGGGCACCACATATGGACATGATAATATAGACTATTTGGAGAGGGTGGGATTCGAACCCACGATACGCTTTCACGTATACACGCTTTCCAAGCGTGCTCCTTAAGCCACTCGGACACCTCTCCGCATCCCGAAGTATCCTACACCAAGTCTCTTTTTTTCATCCAGAAAAAATGGAACTTCTTGACCTTGACCGTAGAAGTTGCGATACTCACTCCTTGTCATGACTTTATCTACCTGTATCCGACTCCTCCCCCTTCTCTTTCTCATTGCCTGTTCCTCTGAGCGCGAAGACAAAAAAAATCTTCTCTTTGCAACTCTTGCGCCCTACAAGTTTCTTGTGGAACAGATTGGAGGCGATCTGGTCGAAGTACAACTGCTCATCCCGCCTGGAGTCAGCCCTCACACCTATGAGCCAACACTACAACAAGTGAGATCCCTGCAAGGAGGCCTCATCTGGTTCCAGATGGGCGAGCCCTTTGAAAAGAGAATTCTTCCTGCAATGCAAGAGCGCAATCCGGGACTTCTTGTCGTAGATCTTTGCGAAGAAGAGACCCTCCCCTCCTGCCCTCACTGCTGCCATGCCCATCTCCAAGACCGCCATGTCTGGTTAAGTCCCACTCTGCTTATCTCCATGGCCCGAAAAACGGAGGAACTCCTCTCCCAACGTTTTCCTGAAGAGAAGGCCTATTTTGCCGAGAGAGCTGACCGCTTCTGTGCTGAATGCGCCCTTGTCCAGAATGAAATTCAGGAACGCCTCACCTCTCTTAAGGGAGGACTCCTGCTCGTTTCACATCCAGCATTTGGTTATTTTTGCAAAGACTTTCAACTGGAGCAGCTTTCTGTAGAGCATGCAGGCGGAGAACCGCGTCCTCGCCATCTGCAAAAAATTCTTGAAAAAGCCAAGGAACATCCCGTTTCCCTTGCCCTGGCGCTTCCACAGTACAACAATAAAGGGGTGACTCTCCTTGCAGAAGAACTTAAAGTGCCCCTCTCTCAAATCGACCCTTATGCAGCAAACTGTTTAGATACCATTCGCCTTCTTGCTAAAGAGATTGTTCATGAATGATGCAATCTCTGCCTCGAAACTCTCCTTCTCTTACGACAAGCGTCCCGTATTGACAGAGAACACATTTTCGATCCCGGCGGGACAGTTCATAGGGCTCATTGGACCAAACGGCGGAGGGAAAACAACACTTCTCAAACTTCTTTTGGGGTTTCTGACTCCCTCAAGTGGCACCATCCATCTTTTTGGCAACTCCCCCGAGACCATGCGGCGCAAGATCGGCTACGTTCCCCAAAGCAATCGCACAGACCGCGATTTTCCCCTGACGCTTCTTGAACTTGTGATGCTCGGAACGCTCTGGAACCGCCCCTTCTATCCGCCAAAAGCAAAGGAAGCGGCGCTCTATTGGATCGAAGAGCTCGGGCTCACTCTCCATCGAAACAAGCCCTTTGCGTCGCTCTCCGGAGGCCTTGCGCAACGCGCCCTTCTCGCCCGAGCCCTCGTCTCACACCCCGAACTCCTTCTCCTCGATGAACCCACTGCCAATGTAGACCCCCACTCCAAAGAGCTCCTTCTTGCAAAATTGCGCTCCTTTCGGGGGAAAAAGACGATCCTCCTTGTCACACACGACCTCTCTTCTATCGCAGAGGGCATCGATCAGATTTTCTGCGTAGAAAAGACAATTACCCCCTACAGGCCAGAGGAACTCTGCCAACATGTCGCTCTCGGCCTTTACCCCCCTGTTCCCAAAGCCCTTCCAGGAGCTATTCATGTTCCTTGACCCCTTCTTTCTAACAGCTCTTTTAGGTGGAGGCCTCGCGGCAATCGCAAGCGGCCTCGTCGGCCCCTTTGTCGTAGTCAAAAGAATCGCTTTCCTCGCAGGGTCCATTTCCCACTCTCTTCTTGGCGGCATGGGCGTTTGTCTTTTTCTACAGCGCACCTACGACATCTCCTGGCTTCACCCATTGATCGGCGCTTTTCTGGGAAGCATCGCCTCTGCGCTTCTCATCGGCTATGTCCACCTCCACTACCGCCAACGCGAAGATGCTGTTATCGGGGCCATTTGGGCAACCGGCATGGCAATCGGCATCATCGCTCTCTCGCTTACCCCTGGCACCAACGTAGAGCTCTGGAACTACCTTTTTGGCAATATTCTCTGGATCAACCGCAGCCAACTCCTCTTCCTCCTTCTCCTCGATGTAGGCCTCATCGCCGTCTTCCTCTTCTACTACCACCGCCTGCTAAGCCTCTGCTTTGATGAAGAACAGGCCCTTCTTCGCGGCATCCCGGCGCGCGCTCTCTACCTCCTCCTTCTTACCCTCATCTCCATCACCATCGTGCTTCTTATGCAAGTCATTGGAACTGTGTTATTTCTGGCTCTTCTCACAATCCCTGCCACACTAGCTTCTCTCTTTACGCATCGCTTTTCCATGTTAATTCTTTTTTCTATTGCTCTGTCTGCCTTCTTTAATACGGCAGGGCTCACCCTTTCTTACGTTCTCAACTGGCCGCCTGGCTCTACCATAGCGCTTTTTTCCGCCTGTACCTATTTTGCCCTGCTGCCCTACAGGAGACGATTGACACGATCGCTATAATCCTCTAAGATATCTCTCGAATCGTTTTTTTGGGGGATCTTTTGTCTATGTACGCAATCATTGAGACAGGCGGAAAACAGTACCGAGTGCAGGAAGGAGATCTGCTCGACGTTGAACTTTTGGAAGGAGTGGAGAAGGAAGTGCGTTTTGACCACGTTCTTTTTCTGAAAAGTGGTGATGCCATTAAAGTGGGAGCGCCACATCTTCCTCGCTGTACTGTTCATGCCGAATTTGTTAGCGAAGTAAAAGGGCCAAAAGTTGTGGCTTACAAGTATAAAAGAAGAGAAACCTGCCGTAAAAAGGTAGGGCACAGGCAGCGTTATGCCCGTGTAAAGATTATGCGGATAGAGGATTATGGCACATAAGAAAGGGCAAGGCTCAACACGCAACGGGCGCGACTCCCGCTCACAACGTTTAGGGGTTAAGGCGATTGAGGGACAATTTGTCTCCAAAGGCAGCATCATTGTGCGCCAGACGGGGACAAAATGGAAGCCTTGCAAGAACGTAGGTCTGGGCAGGGACTACACCATTTTTGCTCTCATCGATGGGGTTGTTTCATTCCAGAAGGGCGAGCGCACCTACGTCTCTGTAGTGCCTTGTTAAGAATGCATGTTTGTAGATCGCGTTACTCTCAAAGTTTCTGCAGGTAGAGGGGGCGATGGAGTCATTGCCTGGCGCCGCGAAAAGTTCGTCCCGAAGGGCGGACCTGCCGGGGGCGATGGAGGCAAAGGCGGCTCTCTTTTTCTCCAGGCAGATCCTGAGCTTTTTTCTCTTGAGTCCTATCGCAATCGCAAGTTGATTCGGGCGCGCAATGGCATGCCTGGATCAGGCAGCCGTTGTAAAGGCAGAGATGGAGAGGATCTGGTGCTCAAGGTTCCTCCTGGCACTCTTGTACGCGATCTTTCAACGCAAGAGATCCTCTTTGACATCACAGATGACAGGGGATCCCTTTGTCTTTGCGCTGGTGGGCGTGGTGGGCTTGGTAATTCCCGTTTTCGCTCTTCTACGCATCAGGCCCCCTATCGATGTACGGAAGGGAAACCTGGGGAAGAGCGGGAGATTGAGCTTGAGCTGAAGCTGATCGCAGATGTAGGTCTTGTAGGCAAGCCCAATGCGGGAAAATCGACCCTTCTTTCACGGCTTGCCGAGATTTCTGTTAAAATCGCTCCCTATCCCTTTACCACTTTGCGACCCAATCTGGGACGGATCACCTTTGATGAGACCTCATCGTTTCTTCTTGCTGACATTCCCGGGCTTTTAGAGGGAGCGCATCGCAACAAAGGCCTTGGCATTGAATTTTTGCGCCACGTTGAGCGCACCTCTCTTCTTCTCTTTGTCATTGAACTCTCTCCGTGGGAAGAAGAGCGCGATCCTTTTGCTGAATTTCAGATGCTGCGCGAGGAGCTTGGAGCGTACGATCCGAAGTTGCTGGAAAAGCCATTTCTCGTTGTGCTCAACAAGATCGATCAAGAGGGATCAGAAGCTCTTATTTCCAGCTTCCGCGCTCGCTATCCTTTTCCTCCTTCCACGCTCTTTACTGTCTCCGCTCTTGAAGCAAGAGGTCTTGCCGAGCTGAAAGAGGCATTGCACCTATCCCAGCAGGTCTGTTGCCCTCTCGCATAACTTGGAGTTCGTTGATTCTCGGGATTATTTTGGAGTTTGAGCTGCCTCTTCTGCCTGCTTTTGTAAATTTTCCAACTCTTTAAGACGCGATTTCTTGTTTTGAGAATCATCATACATATCGTTGACCGCATGCCACATCATCAAACTGCCGCCTATCACAAGGCCCACTCCAAATTTTCCAGCGATAGGAGGATTCACGACAACGCAAAAAATACCACTAATAACCTCCCCTACACCGAATAGAAAATTCCTAACCATCCTTTGTTGTTTATAATCTAAGTCGGAATAATCATATAATAGACCTCTTGCATAACCTCATTTCCTTGCCCTTGCCCCTGCCCGTGCCCTTGCCCAAAAATTCTTACTAAAAAATTTTATTTTTTAGTATAAATGGTAGTCTTCAAAAATCTATTGGCTATTTTATGCAAAAGTTCGAGGTCGTG
>JAGWKO010000015.1 GCA_028873295.1 Verrucomicrobiota bacterium | reverse complement strand
TTTCCCAGCGTCGAAGGGTTTGAGTCGAAACGCCCAAAAAATCTGCGGCTTTGTGTATGCTAAAAAATTTGCTCATATTGATATAGTATGAGCAAGAATGTATAAGGTCAAGCTAAACTGTTAACAGCCCCAACAACTCCTTCTCCGTCAACTTCCCATTAAGATCCGCTCCATCCAGCAAATCACTTGCCAGATCCCGCTTTTTCCCATGGAGAGCAACGATTTTTTCCTCAATCGAATTCTCCATGATCAAGCGATAGATCGTGACAGGTCTTGTTTGTCCGATACGATGCGCGCGGTCAGAGGCCTGATCTTCAACAGCGGGATTCCACCACGGATCTAAGTGGATGACATAGTCTGCGGCGGTGAGATTTAACCCAGTGCCGCCGGCCTTTAGACTGATGAGGAAAAATTCCCCTTCGCCATTCTGGAAGGAGAGAACGCGTTTCTGTCTCTCATCCTGGGGAGTGCTTCCATCGAGATATTGAAAGGAGATGCCCTTCTCTTTGAAAAGTTCCGCAACTTGCTCAAGAAATCCAACGAATTGGCTAAAAATAAGAGCGCGATGGTGGTTTTCTCGAAGGTTTAAGACCAACTCCATTAATGCCTGTATCTTGGGGCTGGAGAGTCCTATTTCAGCAATAGCAAGCGAAGGATCGCAACAGGCCCTGCGCAACTTGGTGATCTCTGCCAAAATGTGGATCCTTTTCTTGTCTGTAGCAAGATCAGTCAGCTTCTCAAGGGCATTACGGCGAAGCGCTTCGTAGAAGGCCGCGGTCTCCTCAGTAAAGGGTACGGTAATCGTTTGTTCAATTTTGGGAGGAAGCTCGGTGAGGACCTGGCTTTTGAGACGGCGAAGAATGAAGGGGCGGATCAGCTTCTTGAGCGCTTGGCGAGCAGATGCGTCTTTACGCTGCTCGATCGGATCGACAAAACGCTTTTGAAAGGACTCTTGAGAACCGAGAAGCCCGGGATTGATAAAGCGAAACAGATTCCAGAGCTCATTGAGGCGATTCTCAAGGGGAGTGCCGGTCAGGATGAGCTTCATTTTTCCCGTTAGTTGCATCGCTGCCTGAGAGCGCTTGGTCTGAAAATTCTTGATCGATTGCGCTTCGTCAAGAGCAATGATCTGCCACTGAACTTTGGAAAGAGTCTCGATCTCCTGATGTAAAAGGCCGTAGCTCGTAATCAGCAGCTGCAAAGGCCCAAGTTGTAAAAGCTTTTCAGCGTCTCGCTCTTGGGAATGAAGAATGGGAGTAATGGCAGGAGCAAAACGCGTACACTCCATGATCCAATTGTGACAGACAGAGGTGGGGGCAACAACAAGAATCGGACCCTGCGCAGCATGCTCCAGCATGAGAGTGATCGCCTGAAGAGTCTTCCCAAGGCCCATGTCGTCAGCAAGACAGGCGCCGACGCCCCATTTGGCAAGGCGCGAAAGCCACTCAAAGCCATCGACCTGATAGGAGCGAAGCTCGGCTTGCAGTGTAGAGGGAACTACGGGTACATGCGATTGCGCATTCCGGAAATTTGTCTTTAGGGATTCCCACTTGCTGTCTGCTTGCAGATCGGCCTCTTCCAACATCTCGGAGAGGGCAGAGGAGGAGAGGGGATGGAGGCGAAGAGAGGAGCGATCCGCCTCAACAAGGGATTTCAACTCGCGAAGTTGCTTCTCAAAATGATGCGTCAAAGCAAGAACTTTTGAGTCACTTAAAGAGATAAATCGACCGGAATGCGCCTCAAGAAGGGGAAGCAGTTCCTTGATGCTGATCACATCGCTCTCGTTGAACTGGAGTTGGCCTTCTAAGGAAAACCAGTCCTTCTCTCCCTTAATGCGCAGGGAAAGAGAGCGCGAGGTCAGGGCTTGAGTGACAGAGAGCTTCTTGCCACTCGGCCAGAGTATTTTGATCGGATGAGGATAGCTTTGAAAAAGACTCAAAAGTTCTAATGCCTCCTCAGGATCGCTAAAGACCCATTCGTTTTGATCGTCATCGGAAGAAAAAAGCTCGATGCCGTTGATGAGCTGCTCTTTTTGCCTTTTTTCTTCTGATAGATTGCGAGCCACACGTTGCGATTTGCCCTTGATCACAGTGGTGGGCGTCGCAAAGCCGGAGCCAGGTTTGAAAAAAGGCCCCTCCTCGCCAAAGGGATAAACGAAAAGATTCACCTTGAGACCAATGTCCAGAGGAGTCATCTGTAAGTGGGGAGTCGGGTCTCCTTCTTTGTGGACAGCCTGCTCGCCAAGCTCAGAGAAGACAGGAAGGCGCTTGGCAATCGCTTTCACAAGAGAGGTAATGCGCTTTTTGGACTGCTTCGGAATGAGAAGCTCGCCAGTAGAGCCGAAGATTTTCTGAATCTCTACATGCTCATCGCTCACTTCTATCACCTGACAACGGGTCGGTGTCTCGCGGTGGATATAGACTGTAGAGCGCAGACAGGGAAGAGAAAGAGAGAGGGCAATCTGATCGCTCTTTTCCTGCACATTCAGATGAATCGATCCCTTGATGAACTCAAGCGGTGTGTCGGAGTTTTCTTCAATAATGTTGGGATGGCCGATCAGAGCGGCAAGTGTGCGGGGATGCTGAAAAAAATAGGCCTCTTTCGTGTAGTACCCATAGGTCGAATAGGTTTGCGATTTGATCGTCTGCATCGCCCTGCGGTCCTGGTCGGTCGCATACTCAAGATCAGGCGCGCCATCTTTCAGCCTCTGCATGGCAACAGAGCGCCCCTTGGACCATTCTCCCTTGGCGTTTACCTTCTGCTCCAACGCGCCAATGACGGTGGGTTCCTCCTTAAGAGACACAACCCAGGCAAGCCTCTTATCGCTGAGAGAGGGCGTTTCCTTGGAAAAATCCTTCTCTTCGAGCGCATAGAGACGCTCCAGAGCATTGAGAGAGTGCTCCCAATCCTGCAGCACCTCCACAAGGTCACAAAAAACAATCTGATAGGCGCCTTTGGTTTCTGAAAGGAAGTCGCGATAGGGTTTTATCACTTCCGGTGGACGGTGCGTTCCTTCTTTGACAAGAATCTCCGCTAAAAGACGGGCGATGCCAGGAAGAGTCTCTTTTATGGCTGTGAAAGAGGCTTCCAGCTCAGAGTACCCTTGAGCAATCGACTTTTGATCACACCAGTACTGGAAAAGAAGGATGAATGCCTGATCGAAAGGGGGACTCTTTTTAATCAGAGGATCAAGAGTGCCTTTATGCAGGTGAATGCCCTTTTCAAGATATTGAACAAGAGTGCGAATGGCATCAAAAACAGACGCGAAGGGACTGGATGTCTTTTCAATGACAAAAGTGGCGGCAGTGTAGGCAGCGCTATAGGCCTTGCTGCGAATCAGGTTCAGAAGATAATAAACCCCTGTAATCCCGGGAAAGACAAATTTCCTCAGATTGAGCTCTTTTCGAGAGTTTTTTAAGGCCAATTCAAAGATGCGGGAGGCCTCCTCAAACTGACCCTGTATGAACTGAACAGAAGCAGTAAGCCCTAGATCCTCATTTTGTTGCAGCAGGGAAGGCGAGATAAGGCGCAGGTCCAACGCAAAGAGGGCGTGATGGATGAGGACTTCTGCAAGTTGTGGCGAGGGCGCAGTGTTTGCAACAGATTGAAGAAAGGCAACGATTTTTTGTAGATCGGGAAGAGGGGAGTTGTTTGCGTGAAACAGCGCGAGTTGATGTGAGTAAATGCTGGCTCGCACCGGGTCAGGAAGCTTCTCAATCCATACAGCGTCCTGTAGTGTTGGCATGAGGAATTTTGCAAGCATGGAGTGAAACTCATGGTGCTGGGTGATCTTCGCCCAGGTTTGTTGGGAGGCATTTTCTTCCGCTGCTATGTAGAATTGAAATTGTAGGGATCTCCAAATGCATTCTCTTGCTTTGAGAGAGAATTCGAAGCTTGTTTCAAGAAATGAAAAAATTTTTAAAAAATCATTTTTTTTGGGACTTCTGACTGCTCTTAGAAGAATGTGATGATAGATTTCTTTGGGGACTGAACAGTCGTAGGAAAGCAGGTAGTTGTCTTGCAGTTTGTCAATCACACTGGCCAGCGATTGATGGGTGAGTTTTTTCCCCAGCTGATCTCTGATTTCGAGTAAATGCAGAACATCCAGGAGCCCCTTTCGACTGGATGTCAGGTTGGACAAAAGAGCGGCTGTTTGCAGTACCTCCTGCTCAAATGTGCCAAGTTTGTTGTAAAAGTTCAATCGCTCGGAAGTGGTCATAGGATACCATGGGGAGTGTTAAAGCACTTATTGTACTGATCGGAGAGATTTTATGCATTTTTCACGTGTCAATTTTTTTTTGTGCAGAAAACTTCTGTTTTTCGTAGTGCTGTGCAACTTTTCAGTGCACAGTATTGCACAGTAAATTGCACAGCTGTGTTTCCTTGTCTTGCTTTGACAACCACTACTTCAGTGCTTGCATCAGACTTCCTGCGCTTTTCTCGAGGAAAACGTTCTTTCAAATTGTTTTTATCAAAACGCTCTGAGGGCTAATTGTTCGTATCGGCACATCAGAAAATGATCCGAACGCTTCTTACATAGCCGCGAAACGTTAAAAACCTGAGCCTATTCAAAAATAGGCTCCTTGGTCAAGAAACGCCGCGCACTTTATTCTCCTGCCGCACCTCAGCGTCGAGGCGGCCCAGAGTATAATCCTCAGTGTCGACAAACTTCAGAAAACGCTCAAAGAGGGGAAATTTCTTGGTGACCTCTTGTGCCATCTCTTGTGCTACGCGGCGATAGGTGGCATGACCTGCTGCTTGGGAGCGAAGTTCGCAAAGCCACTGGATTGCGCGCAGGTTCAGATGACAGTACCAGTGAATGTTGTAGGCCATCGGAACCATGTATTGCGCCTCTTCCGGAAAGGAGGAAGCGATGGTGTCATAAGCTTCCTTGGCGCGAAGCATCGCATTGCAATACTCCTCTTCCATCTCTGTCCCCTTTAGCTCTTCTGGAAGGAAGTAGCCGTGGTTGCAGGTAAGAAGCTGCTTTTCTTGCGTCACCATGCGGTGGCGCTGCAGATCGCGAAATCCTCCGTAATCAATCAGCAGCTCAAACGTGAAGGAGGCGTGCTCCAGTGCGCGAGGCGATTTGTGACGGCGGTTTGCGCGTGCAGAGGTGGTGGCGTCAAAGAGAAGGGCGAGTTCCTCTTCGGAAAGACTTTTGGCAAAGGTAAAGAGCTCAGAGAGGCCACTGTCAGTTGTTTCAAAGAGAAGAGCCGCTGCTACTTTAGCCAAGGCATCAGGATCGGAGTGAATGAGACGCACACCAGGAGAATTCATTGGAGGAATGGAAGGAGCGTGGTGAGATGAGAAGTGGTGAAGCTGGCGCTCTGTCTCCTCGTAGTACTGAAGCGTTGCCTGAAAATGGCGGTTCTCAGGATGCGCACGACGAATGAAGGAGGGGATCACTTGCGAGAGCTCCTGGTATCCTTTGCGCCCGAGATCCTGCATTTCGGAAAGAGGATGTCGCTGGAGTTTTTGAAGAAGAGTTTCAAAAAAACGCCCATTGCCATAAACCCCAAGATTGGTCAGAGTGCCTGCGGGAAGAAGACCGCGCAAACAGTCAAGCACCTTGGCGCGAAGGGCAGCAGTGTAGGCAGCTTTTGAGATAGTAGGGTCGTGGGGGAAGTATTTCTCAATGCGCTGGGTAAGAGGGGGGATCAGTTTCGCGTAGACGTCGAAAAGAAAATTGGAAGTGTCGAGGAAAAGATCCTTGTAGGCCGAGGTGAGAAGGACCGGCTCTTGATAGAACTGATACCGGCCATTTACTTTCTGGTCGAAATAGATGTAGCGCGTCGATTTTTCAAGAGGAGAGCCACCAATGCGGCACTCTTCAATCTCTTTGGCCGCCAGCATGGAAACGCCCTCTGCAGCAAGATGCGCTCCCCCAAGCTCGCCAATAGAATCATCCCCATAGCCATCCAGAATGCGGTCGTAAAACGCTTGAGCCTTGTGTAGAGCAATTCCCTCTTCCTCTTTTTCTAATTGCGCTGTCGTAAGAGAGTTCAGGGCCGCTTCTTCATTCGCAATGAACTCTTTTAAGAGAAGAGAGCGAAGACTCAAAGTGGAACGCGAATAGCGCGAGAAAAGAGCTCCTTTGATCACCTCAGGAAGATTCTTCAAAACAAAGAGGTTACTCCCTGTATTCGTCACAAAGTGGCGAAGGATTTTTAGTTGACTTTCTGTGAATTCTTCATCTGGCATACTATTCTCAAAGCAATATACCAGTTAGGGTGCCACAGATGACCAGGAATGAGCAACTGCTTTTTCATCTTCCGATGAGACTGCGATCAAGGGAGCTGAGCAGATGTTGAGAAAAATTACTAATATTGGTAAGCTCATTTCATGAGCCGATGCCAAAAATTAAAGCCGGTTATTTGGATAGGATCTTCTCTCAAGGACATGAGAGAGATGCCAGAGGAAGTAAAAAAAGAGTTTGGTCATGCGTTAAGGGAGATTCAAAAGGGACTCACCCCAGAAAATACAAAGCCTCTAAAACATATGGGCGTGGCTGGGATTTCGGAAATTGTAGTAGATGAGCGAGCGGGGACCTTTAGAACTGTCTATACAGTTGAATTTAAGGATGCGGTTGCTGTGCTGCACGTTTTTCAGAAGAAAAGTAAAATAGGGATTGCAACGCCTAAAAAAGAGATCGATTTGGTGCTCCAAAGATTAAAACAGGCGCGCATCGAATATGATGAGTGGAGGAGCGTAGAATGAATAACAAAGTTACATTAAGCGAAGATAATGTTTTTGCCGATCTCGGATTAGAGGATTCGGAGGAGATGAGAGCTCGTTCTGATTTACTGTCAGAGCTTACCCGCATTGTTCGAACCGGTAAGCTGCTTAACAAAGAAGTTGCCGCAATACTGGAGATCAGTCCTCCTAAAGTGTCCGCACTTATGTCCGGTAAGATTAACGAATTCAGTACTGATACTTTAATGAATTACTTAACTAAACTTGGATGTACTGTGGAAATCAGGGTTCTTTCATGCCCTAAACCTTTGTCAAAATCAACGCAAAAGGGGCGTATGAGTGTGAAAAGGCGTCCTTCATTGGAAAAGAGAGATTCTCGAAATCGAAGAAGAAAGTCTACGGTGGAAGTCTAAAAGAGGTGCCACAGATGACCAGGAATGAGCAACTGCTTTTTCATCTTCCGATGAGATTGCGACGAAACAGAAAGAGTGCATCGATCCGCAGATTGGTGCGGGAAACGGAGCTGCTCCCCAGCGATCTTATCGCGCCGCTCTTTGTGATTGAGGGGAGGGGGAGGAGAGAGGCAATTCCCTCAATGCCAGGAGTTGAGAGATTGAGCATCGATTACGCTTTGCAGGAGGCAGCAGAGCTCCATGCGCAAGGAATAGAGGCTGTGGCCCTTTTCCCTGTTGTAAAGCGAGAGTTGCGCTCACCTGGGGCGGAGGAAGCGTGGAATGAAGAGGGGCTTTTGGCTCGGGCGATTCGTGCGTTTAAAGAGAGGATCCCCACACTCTCTGTGATTGCAGATGTGGCGCTTGATCCATTTACGTCACATGGGCATGATGGCTTGACGGGGGAGGGGGGAGAGATCTTGAATGATCCGACGGTGGAGTGCCTCGTGCAGATGGCTCTGATGCAGGCAAGATGTGGGGTTGATCTGGTGGCGCCAAGCGATATGATGGATGGGAGAGTGGGCGCTATTCGAAAAGCGCTGGATGAGGCAGGGTACGCCGATGTCTCAATTTTGGCATACAGCGCAAAGTATGCGTCTAGCCTTTACGGCCCATTTAGAGAGGCGGTTGAAACACGGCTTGCCTTTGGCGACAAAAAAAGCTATCAGATGGATCCCGCCAATGTGCGCGAAGCATGTCTTGAGGCTCTTTTAGATCAAGAGGAGGGGGCAGATATTCTGATGGTGAAGCCAGCCACTCTTTACCTGGATGTTATTGCTGCCTTAAGGGCAAGGACCGATCGGCCTATTGCTGCCTACCACGTAAGCGGAGAGTATGCGATGGTCATGGCGGCAGCAGAGCGGGGATGGCTCGATGCTGCAGCGCTCTTTCACGAAACGCTTCTTTCAATCAAGAGGGCAGGCGCAGATATGATCTTTACCTACGCGGCAAAAGAGGTGGTTGGGAGGTTGTTACGAAGGTAGTTCCAGAAATTCTGCAAAACTGATGATGTGAGAAAAAAATCCGGAACTTACAACAGTCTCTTTGACTCCATTAACATGAATCAGAACGGGTCGGATAGAAAACCCTTTGGGGAAACCCTGGAGTTTGCGATCGACCTCTTGAATAATTTCATTCCCAATGGGTTCTTGGTGAAATTTGATTTCACAAACATAGAGGGTTTGAAAACGAGTCTGAATCATGTAATCGATCTGTATCCCGGCCGTTTTTTGAGTTGGTCTTCTAAAAAAGGGATTGTCGATGATGATTTCTTCAGGGCGAATGCCTAATCTTTGTTGGAGGGCGCGGCGATTATTAAGAACAAGGTTTTCAAATTGAAGGCCCATAATCGAACTCCACCCCAAGGGAAGCTGGTCGCGGTTTTGTAAAATTGATGGGGTATTTGGCGCAATATAACGCAAGTAGAAGAGAAGATAATTGTCGCTTAATCGAAATCGACTGAGCTTAGAGGGCTTGTGCGATCGGAAGTTCCATGTAAAGTCTCGAGAGAGATACCCGGTTTTCACGAGTTCATCAAGATATCCGCTGTAAATACCGCTTTTTTCTGCGCCTAATTCTTTAAGGATTGTCGATGGATCCTTTGGCCCATTTGCAACGGAGAGGACGATTTTTTTATAGATCGAAGCCCTGGATCCGAAAACATCAGAAAAAATACGGTCAAATTCCTGAAAGAGAAGGCCCTCTTTGCGAAAACAGAGACGACGAATATTTTCTTCAGAGGAGAGATTGGGCTGAATCGATTCAAGATAAAGAGGGATGCCACCCGTTATACTGAGAATTTTAAATTTCTCGATGGCAGAGACTCTCTTTTCGTGAGGCCGCCAGAAATGATTGCATTGATGAAGGGGAAGTTCCGTCAGTGTGAGATCAATGGCAACTCGACCAAAAAATCCGGTGCTGCGCAAAATATGATGTTCGATCCAGGCAGACATCGAGCCACTGAGCAGGAGAATGAGCTTTGGATTCTTTTTTAACTGGGTATCCCAAGCCGTTTTCAGTTTTCCCAGAAAAGAAGGGTCTAAAGAGCCCATCCAGTTGATCTCGTCCAGAACAATCAGAACTTTTCCTTTCTGCGAGATTTTCCCAAGAGCTTCGAAGAGAAAATCCCAGTCATCGGATCTTAAGGGCAAACTCTTCGTTTGTCTTTCAAGTTCATTGGCAAAGTGACGTCGCTGCATTTCGGCTGTGAGACCCACTTCGGGAGGGAGGCCGACAAAAGTGTAATGATGCTCGAAAAAATCCCCAAATTTTTCTGCAAGACGGCTTTTCCCAATGCGTCGTCTTCCTCGTAATACAACGAGGCGAGCTGCACGAGCGTCAAGCAGTTCTTTGAGAATGCCGAGTTCTCGTTCTCTGCCGTAAAAATAATTTTGCATAGGGGGTATCCTTGCACCAAATCGCCAAAATGCTTTTTGGTGCAGCGAATTTGAGTTTATCAGACTACACCAAATCGCCAAAATGCTTTTTGGTGCAGTTTGGTTGTCAGGGAGTTGCTGATATCAAGAAGATTTAGCGACCGCCTATCCACTCTTTAACATTGGCAAGTTCCTGCTCGTCGCGAAGCCCCAGTTTATCGATGCGGACTCCTTTCTTGAGTACAAGCCAGCGCGCAAGCTCCAGATGGCTGTTCGCAATTGCTCTTTGAAGCAGTCCTTTGCCAACAAAGCTGATGTCAATGACTTTTTTGTCCTCAATCCAGTGCTTGATCGCCTCGAGATTGCCCTGAACGCCAAGGTCATTGAGAAGATCAATCCAAAGCTCGCTCGGGGTGACCAGTTCTTTTTCAAGAAACCAGTCTGCTAATGCTCTAAAGTCATGAAGGATTGCATCAGAACAGGCTTTCTGTTCCTGGGTCGTGGTTTTTACGGATCTTCTTTCCTCTGTCAATGGGGTCCTTTTTTTTGTTGAATCGCCAAGAGCGCAACTCATGACGGCGGTAAAAATCTGCGGCACGGGCACGCAGGAGGTTATCTCCACTACTTCAGCTTCTCTTGGTGCAGTTTCCTCTTTTTCCTGGCGTTTAGCAACAAGCCATTGCACCATGGGCAAATGGTTGACTTCTGTTGCCAGCAGTAGGACAGTATAACCAAATTTATCTGTCTGGTTTATGTTGGCCCCTTTTACTTCTATAAGCCATTTTACAACATCAAAGCGTCTATAAAAGGCAGCCATAAGGAGAAGATTTCTCCCCGCATCGTCTGTCTTGTTGATGTCCAGTTTTCCTGCGGCTACAGCTTCTTTTATTTTTTCTAATGAATAGGACTGAGGTGAGAACTCAGAGAGAGCGCTTCGTATGCCTTGTATTTGAGAGAAGTTAATGTTATTCATATCAACACCACTTTATAATTACAACTGATGTCTATTATACTAAAATCAAATTAAACAGTAAATTGATAATTATTACTTTAACTATCTGCGGGAAAGAAAACGGGAGACTTCGGCAAGAGAACGGGTATTAAAAATATTTTTTGCCTCGAGCCAGCCCTTGCGCGCGATCTTGATGCCGGCGCGAAGGTAGAGGAGATCACTTGTGTGATGAGCGTCTGGATTGATGCTGCAGAGGACGCCCTTTTCTTTGGCAGAGCGCCACCAGCGCCAATCCATATCAAGGCGTTTGGACTGAGCATTGAGCTCGATGATCTTCCCATTGGCAGCACAGGCGTCGATCACCTTATTCAGATTGAGTTTGCATGCTTCTCTTCGAAGGAGAAGGCGCCCTGTGACATGCCCCACCATGGTTGTGTAGGGGTTTTCAATCGCGCGGATGAGCCGCGCTGTCATCGTTTTTTCATCCTGCTGTAGAGCGTTGTGAACGGAAATGATGACAAAATCGAGTTTTTTGAGCAGAGAGTCGGGGAAGTCGAGTTCTCCCGTGCGAAGGATGTCGCACTCAATGCCTGTAAAGATATGGGTGGAAAAGCGCTTGGAACTATTCAGTTTGTGAATCTTATCGACTTGAGAAAGAACCCTTTCCTCGCTGAGACCATTTGCCTGGAAGCTGGAGCGCGAGTGGTCCGAGATTCCGATGTACTCCCATCCCAAGTTTTCTGCCGCTTTGACCATCTCTTCGAGGGTATTCTCGCCATCCGAGGCGCTGGTGTGATTGTGAAAAGCGCCGCGAAGATCGCCCTCTTCGACAAGGTGGGGGAGTTCCCCCTTTTCGGCGGCGGCAAATTCTCCCAGATCTTCGCGCAACTCGGGAGGAATGTAGGGGAGTCCAAGGGCGTGGAAAATGTCCTTCTCCGTCGGCGCTTTTGCCTTGTTGGAGAAGGGAGATTTTTTGCCCTCAAGGCCATATTCGCTAAGACGCCAGCCCCGAGCAATGGCTCGCTCTCGCATGCGGATGTTGTGCTCTTTTGAGCCTGTGAAGTAGGCAAGGGCAAAGCCAAATTGCTCTGGGGCTATGAAGCGTAGATCGGCCTGCATCCCCTCCGGAAGGCGAAGCGTGATTTTTGCAGACCCGCGCGCCATAAGGCGAGAGGGCTTTAGCTTGGTAAGAATCTTTTTTGCAACGCCTTCGGGATCGTCTGTCCCAATAAGAATATCGATATCGCCAATCGTCTCGCAGCCTCTGCGCAGGCTTCCTGCTATCTCAACTTCTACTATCCCAGGAATTTTGCGCAGTTTCCCTATCAGAGTCTCGGCCTCCTCCAGAGCTTCCCAGAAGAGATGGCGCTTGCTATAGGCCTCCTGATGAGCCAGGGCGTCGAGAAGATTTTCCTGCGTTTTCTTTCCAAACCCCTTGAGTTTCTCGACCTCTCCTGAAAGACAAGCACTTTTTAGAGCAGAGAGGGACGCAATGCCCAATTTTTCATGGAGGGCGCGGATTTTTTTGCCCCCGAGTCCAGGAACCTGCATCAGCTCCAGAAGTCCCTTGGGCACAGAACGGCGAAGTTCGTCGTAGAAGGGGAGCTTGCCCTTGTCCACAAGGGTCTCTATCTTTTTTGCAAGATCCGCTCCAATTCCTGCCAGCTCATCCAATTTGCCCTGGTGGACCCACTCCTCCAGATCCCCCTCGAGGTTTAAAATCGCCCGAGCCCCATTGTGATAGGCGCGAATGCGGAAGGGATTCGCCCCCTGCAGCTCGAGAAGGGTCGCTATCTCTTCAAAAATCTTTGCGACTTCTTTGCGGTCCATTTCCCGGGATATACCTTATGACTGGAGTTTTGACAAATTTTGGCTCTCGGTAGAGCGGCTGCGTCTTCGCCTGATGTAATCTCCTCCTCGTCAATATACTGCGTATATTGACTCGTCGGTCGATTGCATCAGGCTTTACCTCGCTCGCTCTCGAGAGCCAAAATTTGTCAAAACTCCAGTTATGAGGCAGCAAAGGGCAAGGAGGGGTTGTGAGAAATTAGTGGAGTGAGGTATAGTGTTGCTACTTTTGATTTCATTTTAGGACTGGCATGCCGACATTTAATCAGCTTATTCGCTCCGGACGTACTCCGAAAGCGCAACGTCGTAAATCTCCTGCTCTGCAGCAGTGTCCGCAGAGAAGGGGAGTTTGTTTACAAGTAAAGACGAAAACTCCGAAAAAGCCTAACTCAGCGCTGCGTAAAGTAGCATGGGTCCGTATGTCCAATGGACAAGAGGTGATCGCCTACATTCCAGGCGAAGGGCACAATCTGCAGGAGCACAGCATCGTGCTTGTGCGCGGAGGCAGGGTAAAAGACCTTCCCGGTGTGCGCTATCACATCGTTCGGGGAGCTCTGGATTGCACCGCTGTAAAAGATCGTAAAAAATCACGTTCCAAATATGGGGCCAAAAAGCCAAAATAGGGCCAAAGTAAGGGGAAAGAATGTCTAGAAGACGCCGTGTATTCAAACGTAGAAGAGAACCAGATCCCGTCTATCAGAGTTTTGTGATTTCAAAATTCGTCAATAAGATGATGATCGGGGGAAAGAAATCTGTTGCAAGAGGTCTTTTCTATCAAGCGCTGCAGGACTTTGCGGCAAAAGTAAAGGCAGAGGATCCTCTGCAAGCATTTGAACAGGCTCTGGAGAATGCTAAGCCCTCCCTGGAAGTGAAAACAAGAAGGATCGGGGGAGCAAACTATCAGGTTCCTGTAGAAATCCCAAGCGACAGACGAGCAGCTCTTGCAATGCAGTGGATTATCAACTTTTCACGAGCAAAGCCAGGGCGCGGAATGAAAGAGGCGCTCGCTGCAGAATTGACAGATTGCTTCAACAATCAGGGATCAACCATCAAGAAAAAAGATGACACGCACCGCATGGCGGAAGCGAACAAGGCATTTGCGCATTATAAGTGGTAAGAAGGCTAACAATATAATATGGCATCGAATCGACCGGAGACAGATCAACTGCAGAATGTCCGCAATATTGGGATCATGGCCCATATTGATGCGGGCAAAACAACAACGACAGAGCGCATCCTCTTCTACTCGGGCAAGCTGCATAAAATCGGCGAAGTGCACGAGGGGGCTGCGACAATGGACTTCATGGAGCAGGAGCGCGAGAGGGGGATCACGATCACTTCCGCTGCGACAACTGTTCGATGGAAGCAGTGCAAGATCAACATCATCGATACTCCGGGCCACGTTGACTTCACAATTGAGGTTGAGCGCTCTCTCCGCGTTCTCGACGGCGCTGTCGCTGTCTTTGATGCCGTAGCTGGAGTGCAGCCACAATCAGAAACAGTATGGCGCCAGGCAGATCGTTATGGCGTTCCAAGAATTGCTTTTGTTAACAAAATGGACCGAGTGGGCGCAGACTTCTTTGCTGCTGTTCGCTCAATGAAAGAAAAACTGCATGCGAATGCAGTGCCTGTTCACTGCCCCATCGGAGCAGAATCGGGCTTCAAGGGGATGATCGATCTTGTCACCATGAAGGCCTATCTCTTCCACGATGAGACAATGGGCGCGAAGTATGATGTAGAGCCTATTCCTGCAGATCTCGTCGACCTGAGCAACAAGATGCGCATGGAGCTTCTGGAAGAGCTCGCGACGATCGATGAGAGCAACGAAACTTTCATGATGAAAGTGCTCGAAGCACCTGATTCTCTTACGGAAGAAGAGATTCATGCAGTGATTCGCAAAGGCGTGATCACGAATCGAATCAATCCGGTTCTTTGTGGTACTGCCTTTAAAAACAAGGGCGTGCAGCAGATTCTGGATGCTGTTGTTCACTGGATGCCTTCTCCTCTTGATCGCGGAATGATTAAAGCGCACAAGGTGGAAGAGGGTGAGGATACCATGTTGGAGATTGAGCCAAAGGATGAGAGTCCTTTTTCTGCGCTTGCCTTCAAAGTGATGACGGACCCCTATGTAGGTAAGTTGACCTTCATTCGTATCTACAGCGGTACGCTGCCTAAGGGCAAGTCGCTTGTCAATACGACAAAGGGTGAAGAAGAACGGGTTTCCCGTCTGTTGGAAATGCACGCGAACCAGAGAAAGGATCGCGACGAATTTTTTGCTGGGGACATCGCTGCCTGCATTGGACTGAAATACACAAGCACAGGGGATACCCTCTGTTCAGAAGATTTCCCTCTCTTGCTGGAGAAGATGAACTTTCCAGATCCGGTGATCTCGATGGCGATTGAGCCAAAGTCGAAAGCAGATCGCGAAAAGCTGGCCAAAGCATTGGGAGCTCTTTCTGAAGAGGATCCAACTTTCCGCGTGATGACCAACGAAGAGACAGGGCAGACCATCATCATGGGGATGGGGGAGCTGCACCTTGAGATTCTGCGTGATCGCATGTTCCGCGAGTTCTCTGTTGAGGCGAATGTGGGTAAGCCTGAAGTTTCTTACAAAGAGACGATTACTCAGCCTTCCAAGACAGAGACCAAGTATGTGAAGCAGACAGGTGGACGCGGACAGTATGCGCACGTCTGTTTGGAAATTGAGCCGAACGAGCCTGGCAAGGGCAATGAGGTCGTTAGCAAAATCGTTGGCGGCGTGATTCCAAAAGAGTACATTCCGGCCTGTATCAAAGGGATCGAGGATGGACTGCAGACAGGAGTTCTCGCTGGCTATCCGCTGATCGACATGAAGGTCTCGATTGTCTACGGCTCCTATCACGAGGTCGATTCTAACGAGATGGCCTTCCGCATCTGCGCTTCAATGGCGGTTAAAGATGCTGCACGCCAGGGTAAGCCAATCCTTCTCGAACCGATCATGAAAGTGGTCGCTACGACTCCTGAGGCGAGCGTGGGCGATGTGATCGGCGATCTGAACCGCCGTCGCGGTAAGATCCTGGGGCAGGAGATGATGAGAGGGTCGATTGATGTTGTTTCCGAGGTTCCTCTGAGTGAGATGTTTGGTTATTCCACAGTACTTCGCTCAATGACTTCTGGAAGAGCTACTTATACAATGGAACCAAGCCACTTTGAGCGTGTTCCAGCCAAGATTCAAGAGGAGATTTGTAAGAAGTAATATGGGAAAGGCACCTAGAAAAAAGATACGCATTCGGTTGAAGGCGTTTGATCAGAGAATTTTGGACCGTTCTGTGCAGGATATCGTAGAGACGGCGAAGAGAACTGGGGCGCGTGTTGTAGGGCCGATTCCTCTGCCGACAAAGCGAGAGATTTACACGGTTCTTCGCTCTCCTCACGTGGACCGCAAATCACGCGAGCAGTTCGAGATGCGCACTCATATCCGCATGCTCGATCTCTTGGACCCTACTTTGGATACGATTGACAAGCTGAAGGTTCTCCCTGTCGCGGCCGGGGTAGATATCAAGATCAAGGCGTAACTTCTTCTTCCGCTTCTTTTTGCGAAGGGTTGCTCTCTGTGGTTTGCATATCATAGCTATCATAGAACCGTCGAGGTGTAGAGCTCCCTTCCACTCGTTTTGAGATTACTTTTCCTTCTTTAATAATGAGAAAGTAGTGCCTCTCTTCCTGCTCTACAGCAGAAATGCGAATGCGCTCTATATATTCATACTCTTCTGTGCAGTCATCGATTCTGTGCACCGCATAGGGTTTCCCCACCTGTTCCTCCACTTCCCAGGAGCTTGACCCAATGGGAATGTCATAGAAGGTGTTCATCGTCATGACAGTGGCTCCTGAAGCGCAGCTTGCGGCGAAGAACAGAGTTAAAAAACGCATTTGTTAGACCTTTCGTGAATGAAAATTTGGCTCACAGTAGGGAAACATGATGATAAGGATGTGCATGATACGCAGGATAAATTTATCCTGCGTATCATGCACATCCTTCTCATCATGTTTCCCTACTGTGAGCCAATAGCCTGTTGTCAACTCTTCATCTTTTGTCGATATAAGAGGCCTATTGAGCCTCGGAGTGCTTCCAGATGCGGGCTTCGATCTGTGTACGGAGCTGGTCTGAGGTAAGGTATTCCGCCTTCATCATATAACTGCCGTCTGGCTGCAGCATGTAGCTCTCATATCCCTCAAATTCCGCATCGGTATTTCGAAATTCCCATGCTACCATCTGCCCATCAAATACCCCTTTTCCTACCACTTTGCCTACATTCGGGTTCTCCAGATCGACAGCGAAACTGTTTGATCGCAGATCGTAGAAAGTGAGGTCATTGTGCATCTCATCAGAGATGCCAGCGATCTGGATCTCCTGAGCACAGGCGATGCGACCAGCGAAGTCGCCCTGTTGAACGATCCAGTTTGTTTGGAAGATGAGCTCCTCGTCCATGAGGTTCAAGAGTATTTTTCCCTCACCAAGCCATTGCCCTGGAGAGAAGATAAAGATATGTGGAATGTTCATCAAAACATAAACCTTCTGCTATAAATACTTTGAAGTAACCCAAGCGTTGCCATTGTCGTCAACAGGGAGCTTCCTCCGTAGGTGATGAGAATGAGCGGCACGCCTGTAATGGGCAACAGCGCGCACATCATCGCACAGTTGATCACCACATGGATGGCGAGATAGGAAGAGAGCCCTATGGCGAGAAAGCGTCCAAAGGGGTCCCTGGCTACCTTAGCCACCTGAAAGCTTACATAGATCAAAGCATAAAAAAGAAACAAGAGGAAGGCAGCTCCAATGAGTCCAAATTCCTCTCCGAAAGCGGCAAAGACAGAGTCGGTATGCGCGTAGGGCAGCCACTTTTCTTTAGAAAATTGGCTCTCATTCCACCCGACTCCATTCAGACCGCCGATAGCAAAAGCGATTTTTGCTGCTTTGTGATGGTAGGTGTTTGGACTGAGGCGCTCATATTGATAGTCCTTTAGAAAGCGGGTGCAGAAGGGGCGCATCTCTTCATGGGAGAGAATGCCGACAAAGAGCAGCCCGAGAAAAACGGAAACAAGAACCCCAAGAAGAGCGCTGATGCGAAGCAGAGTGCGGTGGACGCCTGCAGCATAGCCCATGATCCAGGCAACAGGAAGCAGAACAAGCGCTGTGCCGAGATCGGGTTCTTTGAGAATCGCAACAAAAGGAGGAAGAACAAGAAGTCCCATTAAAAAGCCAGAACGAAGCGTGGAGACGCGCGATCCCTGCCGCTCTAAAAAGAGGCCAAGAGCAATGATAAGAATGATCTTTGCCTGCTCCGATGGCTGCACATTTGCAAGATAGGGGATGCGATACCAGCGATGCACATGCTGGATCGGTTCTGTAATAAAAAGTCCCAAGAGAAGAAGAAGCATCGCCAGATAGAGGAAAGGCCCCCAACTGCGCAGTTTGCGATAATCAAACCAGGCACATGAAAAAAAAATCCCCCATCCGAGCACAATCCAGCGCAGCTGCGCCTTCACAACAGGTGCGCAAAACCCCTCTTCCCCGGTCATCGAAGAGATAAGTAGCAGGCTAATTCCCATAAGAATCGCAATGATGGGAATTGTGCGAAAATCTAAGCGAGAGATAGATATGTTGTTAATTGTATTTCTCAATGCCTTTATTTGACGTATTAATTTGTTTTTTATTAATATCTGAATTGGGAGACGCGGGAATCGGATAAAGCTTACGACGCTTAAGGTTGGAGTAAATGTTAGTATCCGCCATTCCTGGTCTCCCCATTTTTAAAGGAGTCTTTTCGCATGGGAAAATGGGTTTGCCTGCTGCTCTCTTTTGTTTGGACACCGTTCCTCGTTGTTGCGACTGATCTTATCAGTGTAGATGATGTTCCCCGCATTATGGAACGTTTTTTTAGTTTACATTTGCAGCATAGGGAATGGAATGAGCTTCTCGTGCGTCGTCAGATGCGCATCTATCTTGAGCAGTTCGATCACGATCGCTCCTATTTGATGGAGGATGAGGTTGCTCCTTTTCTCTCGATGAGCGATGAGCGGGTTGCTACTGTTTTGGAGCATGTACGGGCAGGTGACTACTCTGATTTTTTCGAGCTCAATCAGTTGATTCAGAGATCGATTTTCCGTGCGCGTTATCTGCGCAGCAAGATGCAGCGCGAGCTGATTAGCAGTGGGGTATTGCACAAGCCTGTGGTAGCAGAGAACAGCAAGAAGCCCTCTTTTCCTGAACTGATTTCTGACAATCTGGCCCTTGCATCGATAGTTCCCATTGTAGCGACTCCATCAAGACAGAGAGGTTCCAAGAGCTATCCACGTACGCTTGAAGATATGGTGTTGAAGCAAAGAGAGCGTCTTGTTCAATTCTATCAGTTTCATGCCAAGCGCTCTTCGCTTCGAACAGAAGAGCGCAGGGCGAAGGTCTGCTCTTTGTATGAGAAAAAGGTGCAGCGCATGGAGAACTTCTATCTTTTCCTTGATGGGGAGGGGGCAAGACTCTCTTCTGAGAAAGCAGAGCATCTTTTTTCTGTACGTCTTTTAAAGTCCTTTGCGAGGAGTTTGGATACGCACACGGCCTTTTTTAGTCCTGAGGAAGCTGCGGATATGCGTCTTAGCCTGGAGAAGCAGTTTGAGGGGATTGGGGTGATTCTTTCTGAGGGAGTTGATGGCGTTGTGATTGCGGAGCTGATTCGCGGTGGGCCTGCAGAGCAGTCTGGAGAGATTCAGGTTGAGGATCGCTTGATGGAAATCGATGGAAAGAGCGTACAGAACCTCTCGTTAGAGGAAGTGCTCGACGTTTTAAAGAATAAACGCTCTGAGATTGTTCTCGGGTTGCAGCGGGTAGAGGGGGGAAAGGAGAGCTTTTTCCGCGTATCCCTGAAAAAGAGAGCGATTTCCATGAAGGAAGAGAGGATTCAGGCAAGCTATGAGGTTGTTGAGGGCGGTGTTATTGGAAAAATTTCCCTCTATTCCTTTTATGAAAACAGCGACGGGATCTGCAGTGAGAAGGATATTAAAGAGGCGATTCGCGAGTTTCAGCGCGTTGGTGAGCTCAAGGGGCTCGTTCTTGATCTTAGAGAGAACGCTGGTGGTTTTTTGGGCCAGGCTGTCCATGTGGCGGGTCTTTTTCTCGGCAATGGTGTCGTGGTGATTTCAAAATATGGCAATGGGGAGACTCATTATCTGCGCAACCTCACTGGGAGGCGCTTTTTCTCCGGCCCTCTTGTCGTACTCACTTCAAAAATGTCTGCCTCTGCTGCAGAAATTGTAGCACAGGCACTGCAAGATTACGGAGTTGCGCTTGTTGTTGGCGATGAGCGCACCTTTGGTAAAGGATCGATTCAATATCAAACAATTACTGATGAGCATGCTCGGCTCTTCCTCAAAGTTACTGTTGGGCGCTACTACACTGTTTCTGGGCGCAGTACACAGATTGAGGGGGTCAAGGCGGATATTGTGGTGCCCAGCCACTATGCTCCCTACCGTGTTGGGGAACGCTACCTTGACTATCCCTTACCTGTAGATCGTGTAGCACCCGCATACAGAGATCCGTTAACGGATCTGGATGAGCGGAGCCGAGCCCTTTTTCGCAAGCGCTATCTACCTACGCTTCAGCCGGTAGTGACCACTTGGCAAGAGGCTCTTCCCGCGCTCAAAGAGGCAAGCCGCATACGCCTTTCAGAAAGCGAGAGCTTCCAGGTCTTTATGAAGAGAGTTACAGAGATTCGTCAGGATCAATCGCTCTCTTTCGAAAAGATGGAAGACCTGCAAATGGATGAGGCTGTGTCCATTGTAAAGGATATGATTCAGGTACAGTCTGTCCAGGAAGAGCAGCGGGAACTGCTCCCAACCGGTTCGTAAAAAAAACTGTGCAAGAGGTCTAAGGAAGAATGTTGCGACAAATCGACGAAGCTGGCACTATGATTCGGAGTTTCGCATATTCTTTCTGGCCAGATAGCTCAGTCGGTAGAGCAGAGGACTGAAAATCCTTGTGTCGCTGGTTCGATTCCAGTTCTGGCCACATCACCGGAGACATTTTCAGAAATGATCATGTCTCCAGCTTTTTCATTTTCCAACCCCTTGTTTTTCTGTAAGATAAGCGCAAGAGCCGGATTCAATGCGCTGGTTCGATAATTTCCATCTTTGAAGATCAATTTTGCGGGAAAGATCGAACCAAGCAATTTTCGTCGAGCTTGTGGTTCTGCCTCTTGAAAATACCAGGTCAAATCTTTCAACAAACTCATTCCATATCGGGCATACTTCTCGAAAGCTGTATCAGCAATTTCTAGATCGTTCATTTGGATCGTTAGCCGATCAATTTGCTCGGTGGTATGCGATTTCAGCCGTTTATAAGAATCTGCGTCCATCTCTCCTGTAAGAAATCGTTGCTGATCAAGTTTTAGAAGATTTTGTTTATGTCTTTCAATTTCTATCCCTAACTTGTGAACCTGTTGATCTCGATCACCCTCTTTTGCTTTAAATAGTACTTCCATCATAGCCATTTGGAGATCGATAATTTCCTGAGGTGGCTGTAGAGTGCCTAGAAATTGTAGAAAACGTGCATTAGCAACGTCAGCGTTGACGCGCACTTTGCACGATCTTTCACAGTGGTAGTAAGGGTATTTTCCGCCGTTGTCTGAAGAAATACTTCCCGTCCATGTTTTCCCACATGCAGGACATGTTAAATGACCTCTTAATGGGAGTTCGTCGCGTAGCTTTTCTCTCGTACGCAAACAAGAATTGGTCTCTGTGCGCTTGTTCAAAATCCTTTGCACCTTCAAGAATAATTCCTCTGAAACAATCGCTTCGTGAACCCCTTTCACCAGACATCCTTCTTCATTTGTGGTTTCTGGCACATAAAGCTTCCCTGCATAGACAGGATTTCTAAACATCTGGCCAAATTGACTGCGCTGCAATCGAAGTCCATTTTTCCAGGATGCTTTTCTAACATCTTCAATAGGAAAAGCACCTGTAGCAAAGACCTCAAAAGCTTCACGAACGAGTGGAGCTTTATCATCAGGAACAAGCAAAGGAGTTTTTAGAGCGCTTCGGTCTTTAGAATAGCCGACTGGAGCGTACCCATATGGATAGTAGCCCTCTTTAAGAGCGCGTATAATCCCCGATTTGGTGTTCCTTGATCGGATGCGGTTGTCAATCTCCGGAAGAGTCATGTTCAGCATCGTGAGCAACAAATTTGCCGGATTATCTGACTCTTCTCCATCATCCAGTGTGATAACTCGGGTTCCGTAAGACAGAAGCTCACGGTTCATGAGAATAGTATTTTCAATGTTCCTTGAGAACCGACACCATTTCGTTACAAACAGGTACTGAATCTGTTTTTTATGTCTCTTAAGGTAATCCAGTAGCTGCTGAAAATAGGGGCGTTTGAAATCTTTAGCGCTGTATCCCTCGTCCTTGTAGTGAGCAACAACGTGAATCCCTCTTCGAGCGCACTCTTTGCGTAGGAGATCTTCTTGATGAGCTAAGCTAAATCCATAGTCAGCTTGTTCATCGGTCGACACCCGTGTATAAATGATCGCTGTTTTGGGCTTTTGATCTCTCGCAGAGTATTTCATATTCAATTTGACAGAGCCTCTCTATGAATTCTTTAATGATTTTGGCTTCACCGCGGGAATATTTTTTTCCGTAACGATTGAGAATCTCCAAGGTTTTTTCTTCCGAAAGCATAGCGTTTTCCACTGCTTTTCGAAGGGGAGCCTGAGTTCTTCAAGAGAGCCTTCTGTTTTTTGTACCACGATGTTCCATCGTGGATAATTAGATAACTGCATAGCTGTTATAGCTTTTTGTGAATGGTTCTTTTCCTGGTTTTGACCCCACCATTTTCATAGTGGTTTTCAATACTTACATTTTCATGGTCTTCTTCTAATTCATCTTCTTTGGTTGAACCAGAAAAGCTTTTAACAATTTTTACATCGGTCAGTTCATTTTTCTTTTTAAGAATATGCAGATAATCGAAGTCTTCGGTATTCATAAAATCGATGATTTTAGCTTGTTTAGCAGAAATTGTTTGTTGAAAAGGGAATGACCATTCAATCTTTTTGCGTAAAATTTGATTTAAAAGAGGATTTAGGAAAATGCTTATGTGAGATTGAAGTGCTCCCATGTAAAAATTCACATCCAACTCTTCATAGGAGAGAAATTCGCCGCGCCCTTCTGGGAAAATAATGAGGAAGGTTGGGAATTTCATGAAAATTGCACCAATCAGGTAATAGTCAATAAAAGTAAGTTCATCGTTTGGGGATATCTTTTGGAAAAATGAAGACTTAACCTTTTCTATCTGCTCTAAAGAAATTCCTAATTCCCTAGCTTTTTTGATCACTGATAGCCACAGGGTTTCAATGAGATTAAAGCGACGCCAACCTTGTGATGAATCTCGTTCACATTCGATTAAGCCCAATGAGTCCCAGTGGGTCAATACTCGATAGGAGACATCGCTTTTTTCTATCTCGAGATGTCGAGAGTGGAATCGTTTTATGATTTCAGTAGCTTTTGGAGAATCGCAAAGCATTCCAAGATTAATGAGGAAAGAATCGCCTCTGAAAACAGGTGACTTATAAGAATTTTGGTCTTCCATACACATCCTTAGCTCTAAGAATGCTTAAATCTAACATATATGTAAGATTTTGGAAATAGAAATTCGAATCAAGATAGGTGTCTTCGATTATCAGGCAGAAGAATTACAACTTGGTCGCCGAATTGTGAAAGGTCTGGCAAAGGAGCCTCAGGATCGTAAATGATAACTGGATCTAGAGGAGCTGATTTTCCTTTCAGAGTTTCTTCGAGCTTTTTCAGCCTCTTTTTAATGGAAGCTTTCATGAATTTGCCGTTCTTCTAATTTCTTAAGCCGCTCCTCAAAGTCATTCATCTCTATCACTTTCGCTTGTCTTTCGATGATTCTGGTCAGGCAATCTCCTTCTGTAGGGGAGAGTTCTCCATGGGATACAGCTTGAGCTACTCTATGAATTGCTTCTAAAATATCTGAGCCGGTTTTCACAGGAGGTAAGTTGATGAATATCGGGGCTTCTTTTTTAGGTGGAAGAATGCGATCCAGGACAAGTTTCATTGCTTGGATGTTTCCTCGTTTGGCTTCCTCTATGGCTTTCCGACAGATTCCCTCAATCTCTCCTTCAAATAGAGTTTCTGCTGCGATGGTCGCTTTATTCCTGGTTCCTCTTGGTCTGCCAAGGGGGTTCCCCGAATGCCCCTTTCTAAACTTCCCCTGTTTTTTCTCTGTTTTATCAGGCATATCTATGGCAATGGGATTTCGTGGTACATATCATAATGTTGAGCATATCCAGTTCCAGGAGGAGACATTGGACGAGCACCTTTGGAACGTAAGAGATCCGAAATAGATTTATTCTTTTCAGAAATAGCAACCTGATAGGGTGTTAATCCACTTTTATCCGCAGAGTGGATATCAGCTCCGAGGCTAACTAGGTGTTTGACTAGTTCAAGTTTTTTGCGCGATTCCAGCTTGGCTTTAATTAATAATTGCAGTGGACGATGCCCATTCCAAGAAGTGTCATTAACATTAGCCCCTGTGTTTAGGATTTTCTTCACGGATTGGACTAATTCCTCTCCTCTCTGTTTGACTAGCGCTTCTCCTAGAGAAAGCAAAGGCGTTGTGAGGTTAATACGATGTTCAAGTTCGGACAAGGTGCTCAGTATGTCATCAAAATTTATAGGTTCAATAAGATACATATCGCGCATCAACTGGTAATCACGTCGCAATTCTGGTAGCCTTTCAACTCTAGGAACAAGACGAAATGTCCCCGGCTGGGCTTCAGTGTAGTTTGCCCAGGAGTCACGAAAGAACAGATTTTTCCATGAAACGACTCTATTTCGAAGGTCATGGCGATCAATAGCTTTGGTTGCCTCAGGATGATTGGCTAGTGCCGCGGTATCAGCGTAATGGCGGGAGAACCTGTCTCGCATTGGTTTGTCAATCGGTCGATGATACTCTGCGTGTAGAATCGTAGCTTTTTCCCAGAAAGTTCGCTCGATCTCTAGAGCGATGACTTCACATTGCCAATCAAGAAAGGCTGTGGGGAAAACCTCGGCAATCCACGGTTGTATTGGATATCGTCCAGTTGGTTGTTGATCGGTTAGAGAGCCGAACTCGAGTTTCACAGAACGTTTGATGTAAGCAAGTCCTGTTGGCAGCGATGATGGATAGTGGAAAAGAATTACCGGTGACTTGGTTTGAGGGTCTTTTAAAAACTCGAATCTTGCCTGCTCATTTTTTCCTAATACGTCCAATGCTGATGTTTCTAACATCAACATAATCTGAGTCTGAACCGCTATTTCACATGCCTCTTCAGCTTTTTTCCACCATTTATCAGCTTGACTACGATTGGCAGCGGTTTCAGGAAGTCCAAGAAAGGTAGGCGATAGGGAAAGATCGATGTCCTCAGAAAACCGATTGATTGCACCAAATATTTTTGATAGGGAGGTGCCCCCTTTGAATACAAGGCTTTCAGCGAACTCCGACTTGAATAGGATACTGAGTAACCAACACACGAAGAAATCTTTCTCCATGATTACTGGGGATATGTTTCTTTGAATGGCGGCTTGTTCAATGTACAGGCGTCGTTCGTCAGAAGGTAGTTTTAAAAAATCCAGTTTCACTTCAAGCCTCCTCGGCTAATTCCTTAAAAATAGAATGCATCCATTCCGGTGTAAATCGAATATCCTTGAGCAGTTCTTTTCGTGCATTCAGTGGTATAGTCCGCTTTAAATGTTCAAGTCGTTCAGAGGTGACATTTTCTTTGCCTAATTCACGGAACGCTTGAACTAAAAGACCGCTGAGCCGTCCTGCCATCGCCATATTTTTGGGAGTTGTTCTTCGTAACTGAATGGTTGTCGATCCTATTTTTACCATTCGACTTGGGCCGTCTGTCAGAAATACAACTTTAGCAGGGACTTGTTCGGATAGTCCTAGGATATTTGCTGCATAAGCGCCCGTTGGTTGAATGCGAGTGCAATCTCTGCCAACTAAGGCCTCTGCTATTTTTTCTGGAGACGGTTGAAGTTTTCCAAGCTTAGGGTGTTCTTTGGGAAAATCATATATTCCTCTCGCGAGTCGACGAATGGTTCCTTTTCGAACAAGTCGATGGAGAACGATGTCGACCGCTTGACGGCTACCAAAGCCTAGAAAATCTGTTGGGACAAATATAGCACCATGCCCAAGGGTAAATATGGCATTAAGTATTTGATGGTCGATACTATTCGGTTTTTTCTGATCCTTCTTCATGTAAGAAATAATGGCATGTTTTTCTTACAAATGCAAGGTCCATTTTGGATTTCACTTAAGCATTTAATAATAAACAATTTATAGATAAGTTTGTAAGAAATGTCGATAATATTTTCTTACAAACTAAATTGAGAAAGCACCAGTGGATCACCATGTGATTGCCTAATAGCTGTTAGATAACTTGAGTAGTTAGACCAAATGTTTGGAACGCCTTGATTTCTCCTAGAAAAAGCCCTATACTGCTTCTCTTGTCCACGAGGTTTCTATGAAGAAGTGGTTTTCGAAATTGTTACTGACGTCTTTAAGCTTAGGCATATTGGTCTTCCCATTTTCTATAAAAGCTGAAGTATTAAATGATGATTTTGATTTAAGCCGTCTGAAAGGTCTAAAATTAGGCTACTATATTGGCTCATTCGACCCTATCCATCTAGGCCATCAACATGTCATAGAAAAGGCATTAAAATCCGAATATGTTGATTATGTCCTAATTTATCTAGCTCCTGGAGGAGATCAATTCAAAAATCGAACTGATCTGGCTCTTCGTCAGAAAATGATAGCGAGCATATATCAAGAGCATCCAAAGGTTTTACTAACGTATTGGACTCCCAAGGAATTACAGGATAAATTTACTCCACTTGCAAATGACATAGATGTCGTAGGCATCATAGGTTCAGATGTGGTCACTGAAACCCTAATGGGGCCGGATAAAGAACTAAGTGAAAAATATCGTAGCGTCTTTATGCGAGGCCTTCCTCTTAAAGAAAAGCATTATGAGGATACCGTCGGTGCTTTAATGGCTTTGAAGGCGAACTCCTTTCTGGTAGCTCTCAGAGGAGAAATAGATCTGTCTCATGTGGACGAAAAAATTTATGATCGATCTATTCGCGCCTTCATACCTTCAAAAGACAACTCTTCTACAGAAGTAAGAAATGCCATTAAAAACCAGAAGCCATTTGAGCAATTTCTCTCCTTCCCTGTACAGGCAATCATCAAACAAGAAGGTCTATATGGACTTTCCACAAACTTAAATAACGCGCTTCGAGATGAGCTTTTAGCAATGCAGGAATTAGATCAAAAGGCCAGATCGAAACTGTTAAATATTAAAACCTTCTCGGAAGAGCTCTGGAAAGATGTTCAAGAAATAGACAGTAAAAATGGGCAGAAACTTAAGGAAATTGTAAGTGAATATGGGTGGCCTGGAGTCTCTATTATCGGGTTAGATGGCTCTTCCGCACTTTGGCTGTTAGTTCAACATCAAGACCAGGATGTTCTTTTCCAAAAACAGTGTCTTAATCTTCTAAAAACTGCCGTACAGGAATATGAGGCTTCTCCAAAATCTTTAGCTTACCTAACCGACCGTGTGAATATGAATGAGAACCAACCCCAAATCTACGGTACACAGTGGGTGCAGCAAGATGGAAAGTTCCTTTTGTATACTGTGGAAGATAGAGAACATCTGGATCACCGCCGTGCTGAAATGGGCTTGAGTGCGATTGAAGAATACAAAAAGCAAATTCAAGCGGCCTATCAGTTAAGCGATGAGGATTTCAAATAGTGATTTATTTCTTTGTGGTTATCCAATCCATTTTATTGTTTTTCATGGCGTTACACGATTGGATTGATCTTCCTCCCTTCACTAATTTGCCAGCTCTGAAAAAAGCTCATTCTCTGAAATTTCGACTGATTGGGTCTGCTGTAAATGCTGGACTCGTCTTAATTCCTCTCATAGTGACATTCATCTCTCTTACATCCTCGCTACCGCTTTGGGCTCGTCTTCTTTTTGTAGTTATCTATGGCCTTATCACTTTTGGGACAATTACTGCTTGGTGGATTCCCTATTTTGGCGGCGGATATTTGATACATGGCAATAAAGCGGGTTTTGAAGAATATCGCGATACCCACTCATTTCTGCCATCACGAGGAGATAACGTCGTTCCAAATACCCTTCATGTTATTTTACATATTCAGGTTTGGATATGTTTTGGATTATCGCTTTACTGGCTCTGCAATGGGGGCTGTTAACAGTTTAGCTTGACCTTATACATTCTTGCTCATACTATATCAATATGAGCAAATTTTTTAGCATACACAAAGCCGCAGATTTTTTGGGCGTTTCGACTCAAACCCTTCGACGCTGGGAAACAAGCAAGAAATTGGT
>JAGWKO010000065.1 GCA_028873295.1 Verrucomicrobiota bacterium | reverse complement strand
AGGAGGTCTTCTAAACCCTACTTAAAATTTCTGACGTTAGGGCAGTGTAATCAAGAGAAGCTCTGGCGGTTGGCGCTGTGTTAAAAATCGGCTTCCCGTAGATTGTTGCCTCAGATACTGCAATATCTCTTCTGACTTTTGCTTGCAACAATTTTCCGGGGAAGGTCTGTTCAATCACTTTGAGAAATGCATCATTACTTTTACCTCGGTGATTCCAAAAAGAGAGCACAACTCCCAAAATCTTTGTCCCGTGACGCTCTGAAATATTGTTAATAAAAAGAGAAAGACGCTGCAGCCCTTTGACGCTGTAAAATTCAGGTGTCGCGCAAACAAGAGAGTAATTGGAAGCAATGAGCGAGGATTCCGTAAGCCAGCAGAGTGAAGGCGGCGTATCGATGAAGACATAATCGTAAGAAAGAGGTCGCAAAATTTCCTTCAAACGCTCGTGCGAATAGCGGTCCGCGGCAAGCACTCCGGAAACTTCCACGCGCTCCAGCCATGTATCTGCAGGAACAATATCCATATTGGGAATGCAGGTAGGGAGAATCACATCTTGGATACTCTTTTCTCCCTGCAATACCGGAGCCATGCTGTCCTGCTCATCAGGGTCAAACCCAAGCCCTGTTGTAAGATTGGCCTGAGCATCAAAATCGATCAGGAGGACGCGTTTATTGTGGAAAAGGGTCATCGCAGACCCCACATGCAAAGAAGTGGAGGTTTTTGCAGTGCCTCCCTTAAAACTACTCACAGAAATAATTAGCATATGTTCTCAGGAAAATGGCGAGAGGAGAGCTCGCTCCTCTTTTTCTTTTACGACTTTAGCAAGAAACTCTGAAATGTCAACCTCGCCCTGCATTTTCTGGCCGCGCGTCCTCAGAGAAATTGTACGATGCTCCACTTCCTGATCCCCCACAGTGAGCATGTAATTGTATTTCAAAAGCTCCGCATTGCGAACTTTTTTCCCCATTGATTCCATGGAATCATCTACATCACAATCGATACCGGTCTCCTGAATGCGTTTAGCCACTTCCTTTGCATAAGGAATGTGTCGATCTGCAATTGTAGCGATCCTCACGGGATAAGGACTCAACCAAAGAGGAAACTTGCCGCTAAAATGTTCGACCAGAATGCCAAAGAAGCGCTCAATCGAACCAAAAAGAGCCCGGTGGAGCATCACGGGGCGCTTATGCGCTCCATCAGAATCGGTATACTCAAGAGCAAATTTTTGCGGCAAAGACATATCGAGTTGCACAGTTCCACACTGCCAAAACCTCCCCAACGCATCGCGAATATGGATATCGATCTTTGGCCCATAAAAAGCACCATCCCCCTCATTGATCCGGTAAGAATGTCCCCAATCTTCCAAAGCTCCCCGCAACCCTTCTGTCGCCTGTTCCCACTCTTCATCACTGCCAATCGTCTTCGACTTTTCCGGACGCGTTGAAAGTTCCAGGCGGTAAGGGAGCCCAAAAGTCATATAGAGTTTGTCTGCGAAGCGCAAAATCTCCAGAATCTCACTCCTAATCTGCTCGGGTCGCATGAAAAGGTGTGCATCATCCTGATGGAAACCGCGCACGCGAAAAAGCCCATTAAGCGCTCCTGATGCCTCAAAACGATGGACATGACCAATTTCTGCCACTCGAAGGGGAAGCTCCCGATAACTGTGAACCGCGGAGCGATAAAAGAGCATGCACCCCGGGCAGTTCATCGGTTTAATGGCATATTCGCGATTCTCGATCTGGGAAAGGTACATATTTTCGCGATAGTGATACCAATGACCCGAGCGCTCCCAAAGTTCTTTGCTCATAAGCGTCGGTGTTTTGATCTCTATATAGCCCCCCGCCTTGAGCTCGTCTCGCAAAAAGGCAAGCAGACGGTTCCAAATGGCCATACCTCTTGGATGAATGAAGGGCATTCCGGGCGCCTCTTCATGGAACGAAAAGAGATCAAGAGCAGGCCCCAACACTTTGTGATCTCTTTTCTTCGCCTCTTCAAGACGTTCCAGGTAATCCTTAAGTCGTTTTTTATCCGGGAAAGAGATCCCATAAATGCGCGTCAGCATCGGCTGTCTGGAATCCCCCCGCCAATAGGCCCCCGAAGTTTTCAGCACTTTAAAAGCTTTTACCTTGCCAAAGCTCGCAATATGAGGCCCTCTGCAGAGGTCAATAAACTCCCCTTGGCGATAGGCAGAAAGAGCGCCCTCTTTAAACTGTTCGATCAGCTCTCGTTTAAAGGGATTGGCCCCAAAGATTTTTAGCGCTTCATCAGCCCCGGAAAATTCCACTCTCTCTGGTTTAAAGTTTTCTGCAAGAATTTTTGTTACTTCCTGCTCGATTCTGGGAAGATCCTGATCTGAGAGCATAAGGTTGCCAAAATCATAATAAAAGCCCTCTTCGATAGGAGGTCCAATTGTGGGAAGAGCTTGTGGCCACAACCGAAGCACCGCCTGAGCCAAAACGTGCGCCGAAGAGTGCCAAAAAACTTCCCTGCCCTCAGGGTCATCGAAGTGGAAAAACTGAACCTCGTCTCCTTCAGCAAGAGGAACGTGAAAATCGCGCAACACCCCGTTAATCCTAACAGCAACTGCCTGCCCAGGCTCTGTAAAGTGAAGTTTTTCTGCCAGCTCCTTCGAATTTAAAGCCTCAGTCACTTCCAGAATTTTCCCATCAACGCGGATACGCATATTCTCTCCTAAAAACCAAATAGGTAAGAGTATACCCTTAAGACATCCAAATGCAAAAGGAAAAATCGCTTTACATCCCCTTTTTCAGTCTGTTATTCTTCAGGCGCTATGCGAAGCAGCCTCTTCTCTCTTTTCCTTTTTTTAACAGCTGCGCTTTCCCTTCATACATCTCCCGTAGAAAATGGCGATGCGCCCCAGTTAATCCAGAAAGGGTTTTTCATTCCCTCTTCCTGGTGGGTCGATCTCCGAGCGGGATATGAGGGGGATTTTGCAGGGGATGAGAAATTGGAACAGACGCAGGGAGGATCCAGCCGGGTCGATACGTTTCAACAATATACAAACTCTGCAACAGTTACCCTAAATCTTCTGGATCGCCTCGATATCTTTGGGCTCGTCGGCTCTTCCCGCGCCTCCGCTGACTGGCTCGTACAAAATGGGAGTACAACAACCTATATCGAACTGGAAACCTTCTATCGCTTTCTTTGGGGAATGGGCGGAAGAGCAATTCTTTTCGAATGGGGAAAGCTCTCTCTTGATGCAGCAGGGCGCTATTCTCTTTGCCACTACAAACCTTCTTACTTCTCCTCTAATGGCGTTCCCCAAACCACTGAAAATACACACATCGACTGGAATGAGTGGCAAATCGCTCTCGTGCTCGCTTATCGCATCGATCTCTTCACCCCCTATCTCGGAGCGCAATATGCAAGAACTGAGGTGAATCTTGGCAACTTCCCTGTATCGATTGCTCCAAATGATTCTACCTCCAATCAATTTGTCAGTCGCATTCCTGTGGGCATGGTGATCGGCTGCGGCATCTCTAATGGCAATTATTTCATGCTCAATCTCGAAGGCAGATTGATCAATGAAGAGGCCCTTACGATTTCCGGGGATTTGCGGTTTTGAATCTGAACCTATCTCAGTGATAGGCTCACTGTTGCAAAAAAAACAAAGACTCAGTAAAATCAGCCCTCTTTTCACACTAAAAAATGACTCGTTGGACACGCTGTTTTTTTCTTCTTTGTTTCGCAATGCACTCTTTTGTATTCGCGCAAACGCCCGATGCCGACTTCAGTGATAAGGCAGATCCCGATGCAAGAGATATGGATGCTTTGCGCAGATGGGTAAGGGATAAGCGCTTCATTACAATGAAAGAGGTCGGGGGAGACCTTTCTCTCAGCGGCGAGGTGCGCACAGAATTTCAGGCGACCAATGAGAGGCTGAATGGCATTCAGCAAAGAGACAATCCCGGCGTCACGGGGGGTAGAGTAAAACCCATGTATGCCTGGGATGTCGAGTTCAATCTGATGCTTGACTACCGAAGGGAGCGGACCTGGGCTGCTTTGAAGGTTGAGTTTGACAATGACATGGGCCTACGTAGCGGTACGGTAAACAAAGTTTCCCTGGAAAAGGCCTACCTGGGTGGAAGAGTCATTGAAGAGGATACTTTTATCATGGACGCAGAACTGGGGCGTCGCTATTTCTTTCATGTCTATGATTCCAAAGTCGAGTTTGGCGCTTTGTATGATGGTTTTTGCCTGCGGGTCAATAAAGCCTTCGAGCAAATCGGAAGCTTCTATTTTAACGGGGGCGCCTTTCTTACCAATGACTTTACAAACCATTATGGCTGGGTTGGGGAGTTAGGAGCTCTTGACGTTGCAAATACTGGGGTTTATCTGAAGTATTCCCTCATCGACTGGTATCGCCCTGGAGGAGAAGAAGAACCTGGTAACACAGTTCTTGAAACGGCTCTTACCAACCAGAGATTTCGCTTTCTTGTTTCACAACTGCTTGCCTACTACCAAACCTATCCTAATTGGATTGGGAAGCGAATGATCAAATGTTACGCTGCCGGTCTAGTCAACCACATTGCGCTTTCTTCAAACTTTGTAGAGACTCCGAAAGGTCGAGTCCAGATCATCCCTACTGGCGGCAAGAAAGCAAATATTGCCTGGTATGCAGGGGTGGCAATTGGAGTTGTGAAAAAGGCGCGGGATTGGGCCGTAGATGTAAACTACCAGTGGGTCCAGGCGCAAGCCTATCCCTCTTTTGACAATACGGGAATTGGCCGAGGAAATTCTGCCGGGCTTGGGCTCTACACTGTGGACGCAGATGGAAGCGGTGGCCCTACGACTCAAGAAACAGCTGGGGGCAATACTAATTTTAAAGGCTTTTTGATCGAAGCGCTCTATGCTTTGACAGACAACCTGACCGTACAGCAGTATTTCCGCTATTCCAATACCTTGGATGCAAATATCGGGCCGAACGAAAAGTATCGTCAATACGAAATAGAATTTGTCTTCGCCTTCTAATGTATTTATTCAGCATCATTCATCTCTTCTTTGTGAGTTACACGGTACTTCTTTTTTTCCGGGTAGTAAGTTATTGGTTCCCTGCCTGGCAATACCACCGTATTGTGCGTTTTCTCGCTTTTTACGCAGACCCTTATCTTTCGATTTTTCGAAGACTTTTGCCGCCTCTGGGTGGGACCTTGGATCTCAGTCCTGTTTTGGCTTTTTTCGCCTTACAGATTTTGGAGAGATTTGTTCTTGGGGTCTTTCATTTTCTGCTGCACTGAAAGCCTTTAAAAGCCTTTCCCGATGCCTTCTTGACTCTTCTTTTTCCGGCTTCTCCGAACAGCTAGCGTGAGTTGTTTTTGAGAGCCATTCAACGAAAAGATGTGGATGCATTGTACGCGCTTTCCGGGAACAAACCTCCCGTTTCAAGAGATTATCGCGTGTGACAACAGTAATCTGATCGCACTTCCTGGAAATCTCCAGACATTGCAAGATATAACTATCTGCAGTTTCCCCCTCCGTTGTATAGACTATATCCAGAGGTACACCGTCTTTATCGCCTTGACGCACATTCAAATATAGAGAATCACCTTTTGTAAAGGGCGAAGCCTTAGGCAACGATTTTCTGTGAGCCTTGTACTGTTTCAAAGGTCGATCTTGAGCAATGTTAGGCACAACGCATGGGCTACGCCCATCAAAGACAATCACGCCACAAATTTGCTGTTTGACAAAAGCTTTGCGCAAGAAATCAATCCACACCTCCCGCTGATCAAGAAGCGAGGAGCGCGATTCTGGAAAGGAGAAAATTAAATTATAGCCATCGACGTAGTAATACATTTGAGATACACCGAAATGCTTTCAAAAGTTTGGAATGATTCGAATCATTGCCCATTTATACCCAAAAAGTTGGAAAGTTCACGAAAGATATATCAAACTTTTGAGGTTTTTTCGGTATACCGAAAATGGTTCAAGAGTTGACAACTGGCCTTTGGTCTCAGAAAGAAAACATGATGGGAAGGATGTGAGTGAGTAGAGGAACCGATTGCTCGGTCCCCCCCTCGTTAGAACCCGTCGTGCCCAATTAAGGCAACGGGCTCATGATATTTATCTTTCGCCTGCTGTAGTGTTAAAACATTTTATG
>JAGWKO010000064.1 GCA_028873295.1 Verrucomicrobiota bacterium | reverse complement strand
ATGATAAATTTATCATGCGTATCATGCACATCCTTCTCATCATGTTTTCTTCCTGAGACCAAAGGCCAGTTGTCAACTCTTCATCTTGTTTGGGTATACACCCCCCATCTTCGACAATCTCAATCCCGGGGCTTTGACGCAGCCCAATCCCTAAAATTAATGTTGACAGAGCACTGAGCTATTTTGGGTATAAAATCTCAATAATTGCCTCCATCCAATCGGAACTGCAGTTGAGTGAGGGACAACGAAAAGCGGCAAGACCCTGCTCTTTGACGATTGGAAGATAGAGTTTTTCTACTTCGAAGAGAGTTTCGATGTGATCGGAGGTGAAGCTGATTGGGACAAAGAGGAGTGCTTTTTTGTTCCCTTTTGGAAGATTTTGGCAGAGCTCTTGCGTGGAGGGTGTGAGCCAGCGGCCTGGGCCAAATTTGGATTGGTAGGCAAGAAGTGAGGTGGCCTTGGGAAAAAAATGCTTGCATGCGTTAAAAGAGGCGTGGCACTGCTTCTCGTAGGGATCTCCCTTGAGAATAAAAGAGCGCGGAACACCATGTGCGGAAAAGAGAAGAATAGACTCCTCTTCCAATAACTTTTCTTTTGCCAAAAGAGCAGCAATGCGCTCTTTGTAACAGCGAATGAACGCAGGATGGTCCGCATAGGAGTGAATCCAGCGAAGTTTGGCAAGCTGTTCTGAGGAGAGGTGTTTAGAAAAAAAGGTCACTGCACTCCCTGTAGTGCCTGAGCAAAATTGCGGGAAAAAGGGGAAGACAACAATTTCTTCTGCTGTGCAGTGCTCAATTCTTTCTAGTGTTTCTGCGTGTGTCTCAGGAAGGTAGCGGTGAAAAGAGATCACCTCTTGCTGCAGATGCTCTGCAAGAAAAAGAGCAATCGCCTCTGTGTCGAAGTAAATGGGGGAATGTCCGCCGATCTCTTCATAATCTTTTGCAACTTTTCGCGCTCTGTAATTGGCAATTCGAGTGAAGAGGAAACGATGTAAAAAAGAGGGGAGGGGAGTGCGCAATAACTCCTCATCCAGGAGTAGTTCCCGCAAGAAGGAAGCTACTTCTTCAGTGGATCTCGGACCCCCAAAATTGACAAGGAGAAGGGCTTTTTTCAACGTTTGTTTTGTAGGTATATCAGATAGGCCTCTTTTCCTCCCAAGACCATGGGAAGGATGTCGAGATCCTTTTCTTCCAGCCAGCAAGCGGCAGTGTGTTCATCGTTGAGGCGAATCAGAGGAACCTCAGTCAACCGCACTTGCAGAAGATGAAAAACAAACTCCCCGAAGGGCTTTTTGACATAAAGAGGAAGCAGGTAGAGGATCGCTTCTCTTTTGAACTCAACGCCTATCTCCTCATGCAACTCTCTTACTGCTGCATCAAGAGGCTCTTCCCCTTTTTCTAACTTTCCCCCAGGAACTCCCCAGCAATCACCCTCAAGTCGATCCTTTGCGCGAAGAAGAAAAAGTATCTTTCCCTCGTGTTCCAGATAGCAACCTGCTACCTCCATGAAAGGGGAAAAATGAACCGGTCGTTCTTTGAAAATGGTCAACATCGTGGTTACTTTGAAGAGAGTTTCTGTCGGAGCAAGTCGTTGACAAGAGAGGGCGAAGCCTTCCCTTGACTGAGTTTCATCACCTGCCCAACAAGGAAGCCAAAAGCGCGTTCTTTGCCGGCCTGAAAATCAAGCACTGATTGCGGATTTGCCTGCATGACCCGGTCGATGAGAGCCTCGATCTCTTGGGCATTATCCAAGGGTTGGAAGTCCGGATTGCCTTGAACGATCTCTTCAGGGCTCTTGCCAGGAGAGAGGACCATCTTATCTGCTACCTGTTTGGCCATCGGCCCTGTCAGCTTGCCAGAGTCAATCATGCGCACGAGGGAGGCCATCTGCTCGGGAGAAATGGCAGTCTCTACAAGAGATTTGCCGCTCTCTTTTAAACGCCCGGAGAATTCTACAATCATCCAATTGCACAAATTTTTAGGACTTTGACAGATGCGATTTGCCGCTTCAAAGTAGTCCGCGAGCTTCTTTTCCCTTGTAAGAACAAATGCAGAATGTTCACTTAGAGAAAAGTCGGAAATATAACGCCGGAAACGTTCGCGAGGAAGCTCGGGAAGCTCATCGCGCAAACGATCGATCATCTCTACACTCAAAAAGATAGGAGGAAGATCGGGCTCCGGAAAGTAGCGATAGTCGTCCGCGCTCTCTTTGGCACGCATCAAAATCGTTTTCTGTAACGAAGAGTCCCATCGATAGGTTCCAGGAGGAATCAGCTCAAGCCAAGGGCGATTGGGCTCTTTTGTGTAGAGAGCAATTTGTCGCTCAATCTCTCCAGCAAGCGCCATCTCGAGAAAAGAAAAGGAGTTGAGGTTTTTGATTTCTGCACGAGGACGCAAAACAGTCTCGCCCACTCTGCGCACGGAGACGTTTGCATCAAAACGCAAACTTCCCTCTTCCATATTGCCATCACATGCATCGAGATAGAGGAGGATTGAGCGCACTTCCATTGCAAAGGCAGCAGCCTCCTTGCTATTTCGAAAACAGGGCTCTGTGACAATTTCAATGAGAGGAGCTCCTGCGCGGTTATAGTCGACTCCGGCAAAATGAGTGAAATGTTTCAGCATGCCAGCATCATCCTCAAGATGCACCTCTTTGATAGGGAAGGAGCGGGTGTTGCCTTCAATGTCAAGAGTGACAGATCCAGAACGTACAATAGGATCTTCATACTGCGTGATCTGAAAGTTCCTGGGAGTATCCGGATAGAAGTAGGATTTGCGGGAAAAAGAGCTTGCAAGAGAAATTTTCCCATGAATTGCAAGCCCAAACTGGATTGCCTTCTTTACAGCTTCGCGATTCAAGAGGGGAAGCGCGCCAGGCTGACCTGTGCAAACAGCAGAAATATTTGTATTCGGCTCATCGCCAAAGCGATTAGGCGCTGGACTGAAGAGTTTTGAGCGCGTGTTGAGCTGCGCATGAATCTCTAACCCAATAACAGGTTCCCAATTGTGCACTTTTTAACTTGCTCCTTCTTCAAAAAGAGGTGGAACTTTTGTATTGCTGGTTGCCTGTTCATAAGCATAACCAACCTGCATCACTGAAACATCAGCAAGCTGAGGCCCCACGATCTGCAATCCAAGCGGAAGACCATCTTTGGTGAACCCGGAAGGGAGGCTAAGAGCAGGGAGTCCTGCCAAATTGGCTGGTACAGTAAAGAGATCCTGCAGATACATCTCGAGAGGATCGTGTATTGCCCCTTTGCGAAAAGCGCCTGAAGATGCCGTGGGAAAGAGGACGAGGTCGCAGGAGCTAAATGCATTTTCAAAGGCCTGGATAATCAGTGTTCGCACCTTTTGTGCCTTGCGATAGTAGGCATCTTGGAAGCCTGCCGAAAGAACATAGGTCCCCAAAAGAATCCTCTGCTTAACCTCCGCCCCAAACCCCTCTTTGCGAGAGAAGTCGTAAATCTCCTCCAGAGTTTTGGCAGCAGAAGAGCGTTCTCCATAGCGGATACCATCAAAGCGCGCTAGATTGGTGGATGCCTCCGCAGTGGACAGAATGTAGTAGACCGGAATCGAATTAGTCAGAATTTTCAGATCCACTTCGATCACTTCAGCGCCTAATTTACGCAGAATATCGACAGAAGCAAAGAAGTTCGCCTTCACTTCGTCGTTCATCTTCTCAAGAAATGAGGAGGGAACGCCAAGGCGAATTTTCCCGATCTCTTTTTTGAGCATATATTGCTCTGGGGGAAGTTCAAGACAGGTGGCGTCGCAAGAACAAGGGTGGCCGATGATCTCCATGGCAAGAGCGGCATCGCTGACATTTGTTGTAATAGGTCCGATTTGATCAAGCGAAGAGCCAAAAGCAACAAGACCGTAGCGGGATACCCTGCCATAGGTTGGCTTGAATCCAACCACGCCGCAAAGACTAGCCGGTTGGCGAATTGATCCTCCCGTATCGCTGCCCGTCGCTATTGGACAGAGGCGCGCGGCAACAGCAGCAGCAGAACCGCCCGATGATCCCCCGGGAACCGTCTCTAAGTTCCAGGGGTTTGATGTGGAGAAGAAGGCCGAATTTTCTGTTGATGAACCCATAGCAAATTCATCGAGATTCGTCTTGCCGACAAAAAGCGCATCTTCAGCTGCCATAAGTCGAACGACTGTAGAGTCGAAGGGGGCTCTGTAGTTTTGAAGAAAGCGGGAAGCACAGGTGGTAATTTGCCTTGCGATATGCATGTTGTCCTTGATCGCAACCGGAACAGCAGCGAGTCTTCCTAATTTGTCACCCCTTTTTCTCTTGCGATCGAGTGCTTCTGCTTGAAGCAGAGTCTCTTCCGTAAAAACTTCTAAGAAAGCTCCAAGAGAAGGATCATGTTTTGCAATTCTTGCCAAAAAATGTTCAGCAATAGAAACTGCTGTCGCTTCTCCTGCAATAAAAAGGTCTCTGATTTCTCTGGCAGACAGACGGTAAAAGTTCATGAGGGGGCCTTAAGGACTGGTGGGACGCGGACAAGAGAGGCGATCTGCTCCGGAGCTTCCTCCAAAAAGGTATCGCGCGGTATCACCTCTCCGACGATATCTTCTCTGAGCTCTTTTTTTGTGAGAGAGCCGAGGACAAAGCAGCATGGCTCAACGCGTTCCGTAGGAATTTCGCTCAAATGCCCCACGTAGCCCAGCACTCTTTGTAAACGAGTTAGAAGCAACTCTTCCTCTTCTGCACTGCAGTCGATGCGGCAGAGTTTTTTCAGATGTGTGAGCATTGGTTTATCAAAGGAGGACATAATTTCCAGTGGAGTTTAGCAAATCTCCTATTTGACAAGCAAGGATTTGAAAAAAAATATGACAAGGTGTAGCGTCTGAGTTAAGACCCTGTCTCTGCAAAAGGGCTTCGTCGAATTTCGGTTAAAGTCGATAGGGGCTACCTGTTGGGACAGATTTAATAGAGGTGTTATGAAAGCATGTCATTTTATCGTATTACTTCTCTTGGTTATCGGCGCCCTGAATTTGGGGTTGATGGGATTTTTTAATTTTGATCTCATTTCTGCAATTTTCCATGGAGCAGCGCATGTCGTTGCAAGGATCATTTTTGCCTTGATTGGGCTTGCAGGTGTTCTTGGCCTTATACATCTTTGGAGAGGCTGTTGCTGTAAGTGTGGGCCAAATTGTAATTGCAACAAGAAGTGATTATGATGCGCTTTACATTTTTTTCTCTCTGTTTTACCGCGTTTGCCCTGGCTGCTGGAGAAAAACAGGCTGTTTCGAAATCTGTCGAGCAGCCTGAAATGGGTCGAAGTGGCCTATTTCTTGGGCTTGGTGGCAGTTACAATTCTGTGAAACTGGACCAACATCTCTCTGGCGATGCTGTTTCTTCCGTTTTCCTGGAAGGGACTTCTACACAAGTAGCATCAGGGCAGGCAGGTGGCCCTATCGCTCCATGGCATGAAACGTTGAATACCTTTGCTCCGGAGACGCAAATTGGCTATTTTGGTCACTTTGGGTCTTCTCCTTGGCTGTGGGGATGTGAATTTTTTTACAAATATCTGGGGCTTGTTTTCTCGTCTGCCGAGGTAGTTTTCCAAGCAGGAAAATTTAACACCGTCACAGGAGTCTCCGATAATTTTACGGGGCATGCTATTGCACGAAGTATGCAAGTGACTGTAAATAACGAGCTTTCTTTAATGGCCCTATTCGGACGATCGTTTAAGAAGTCATATCTTTATGTAGGAGCAGGGCCTGTTCTCTATGGTACGCATACCAATATCTACTCTCTTACAGGCTATGCAGATATCAATGGAAACGGAGGAACGGATATTACCGGGAATCCTGTTACCCTCTTTAATTCCTTGTGGATGTGGGGGGGAGGGGGTGAGTTAGGTGGAACCTGGTTTGTAAGCCCGCGCTGGTTTCTGGATATAAATTATTCCTACCTTGTTACTGGTAGGAATCCCATCCATGATATCGTCTCATTTTCAAATGTGACGCAAACAAACCCCGCGCTTTCCGACGCAGGAAAGATCTTCCTCTCTTTATCGCAGCGGATTACCACGCAGGCATTGACAGTATCTGTTAATTTCCTTTGGTAATAAAACCGAGATAGTCGCATGACTATCTCGGACTTCTTCCTGAGACCAAAGGCCAGTTGTCAACTCTTGAACCATTTTGGGTATAATACAAACTTAAGAACGTCTTATCTTTTTCTGACTCACTTAAT
>JAGWKO010000014.1 GCA_028873295.1 Verrucomicrobiota bacterium | reverse complement strand
ACCTCCTTGCTTCCAAGACTAAGTACGGGTGGGTGGTGCCCTTACCCGATCGACATTTCAGCCGACTGTTAATAAAGCGCCTCGTGGCGCACCATGATACGCATGATAAATTTATCATGCGTATCATGCACATCCTTCCCATCATGTTTCCCTACTGTGAGCCAAGAGCCCATTGTCAACTCTTCATCTTGGTTGTGTATATATACGTCCCAGTAATTTGATTTTCTTGATCCAAATAAGTTAGGTGGCATAGGCTGGCTTTAAATGAAAAAGCAGTCAAAAAGCTATCTAATCGGGGTTTATCTTTTATTCACATCGCTTTCATGTGCAGATACGTCGAACAGGGTGATTGCAACAATTGCAGTTGGCAACAACCCTTCAGGTCTTGCCATAACACCTAACAGTCGCTTTGCCTATGTCGCAAACAACAACAACAACTCTGTTCCCAATGGAGACAGCGTCAGCGTTCTTAATCTAACCTACAATACTCTCCAGCAAACTATTCACGACAGCAGCTTCAACGGCCCCTACACAGTTACCATCAATTCTGCCGGCACAAGAGCTTATGTCACCAACAGCAACAGCACAACTGTAACGATAATTGATATCGCTACCAATAGAGTGATCGGCATAATCGATGGCCTTGATGGACCCTCCGGGTTTGCAATCACTCCTGATGGGAAGTACGCCTACGTCAATAATTATGGCGGCCCTATCACTGGCAGTGGCAACGGAAGAACCGTTCAAGTAGTTGATCTCAACACGAATACCATCGTTGGGGGGCCCCTTGTAGTAGGCATTGCTCCTGCAGCCTTAGCCATCACTCCAGATGGTGCGTATGTCTATGTAATCAGTTATATCGATGGGAATCTAGGCACTGGCACAATAAGCATTATAAGGACAAGCGATAATTCCGTAGCTCTCAATGCGATCCGTGGATTTTCCGGCCCCTTTGCCATTGCAATCACACCTGATGGCGAATATGCCTATGTGACCAATTTTGGGAGTAATAATTTTACTCCTGTAGGCACGACAATCAGCATTGTGAGCCTACGCAGCAACACCATTGTCGATACAATCACTCTGGGGATACAACCTGCCGGCGTTGCCATTACACCCGACGGATCCCTTGCTTATGTTTCTAACTATAGCACGGTTTACAACGGCTCTTACTTCACTGATTTAACGTCTAGCCAAGGGACTGTTAACATGATCAACATCAAAAACAATACTCTTAGCTCCTCGATCATTGGAGGACTTGGATTCTCTCCAGACGAGATTGCTATCTCGCCAAATGGCCAATTCGCTTATGTGACAAATTACTCTTCAAACACTGTGAGTGTAATAGCCCTGCCTTCGCCAACCTATAATATCAATCGACTCACTCCGCCCTACAACTTGCAACAAAGCGAAACAGAAAGAAAACTCCATCGCGCAGGATTACTATGAAAAATTGGACTCTTTCTCTCTATACCAAAAATGATTCAAGAATTGGCATTCTGGCCAGCGTGAAAGCAGCCAGAAATCGATCTGGGCGCGGAGAAGCTGTATTGAGAAACTACTGCCCCCGCGCGCGGGTTGATTTCCGGCGCTTTCACGCGGTCAGAATGTCAACTCTTGGACTATTTTGGGTATGTATACCCCTATTTTTAGCAAGTTCCCTTTTTGGAAAAATAGCAGAGGACAAGAACAGTCCCCAACCAACAATTCCTCAACCGCAAGGCTGGTCTTTTGACATTGGAGGAAGTTATACCTGGATGACCTTTTCTACTCCTCCTACCTATTCGGGAAGCACAGGAGGCGTTCTGGGTAAAATCACATACCAGATGCCGGATGCGTTCTTCGGTCAGGCTCGCTCTTTTTACAACATAGGCCCCTTATCGAGCTCCATCAATGAGACGAGCTTTCAGGAATCTTATTCGGAATTTGTCGGAGGATACTGTATCTCTGCTCTAAAAAACTGGACAATCACTCCCTATGCCGGATTGGGATTAGATTTTCTCTTTGATGATCACACAGGGTATGACTCCATTTCCCCTATCGATTTACAGTATACGATCTACTACGCGGTTGCCGGCTTTAAGACGCACTATGCCTGGCAAAATTGGATGTTGGGATTGCAGCTCGACTGCCTACCCACCTTTAATCAGTACCTCAAAATTGAGGGCCTATCTGGAGCTGCCTGGACGCTCAAAAATAGGACCGGTGTAGAGGTACAGCTTCCTTTTGCCTACAGATACGCGATGAATTACTGGTTGGAAGTTGCCCCCTATTTCCGGTTTCTTCCCATAGGAAAATCCAGTACTCTGGGACTCTCTGCAAGGGATCTCAATGAGTGGGGAGCTTTTGTAAGCCTACGCTTTTTCCTCTAAGCGCTTCCGGCAATGCTTCGATGAGGTCGCTTGCCATCATTCCGTAAGGTCCCTTGTGTGCGGCTGCGATCTCACCAGCAACGCCGTGCAGGTAAGCAGCAAAAGCAGCTGCCTTGTGCGGCTGCATCCCCTGAGCAAGAAATGCTCCAATCATCCCCGTAAGCACATCACCTGTCCCTGCAGTTGCCATACCAGGGGTCCCACGTGTCAAAATCCAGGGTGCCATGTCATGAGCAAGGAGAAACGTGGGAGCTCCTTTCAAAAGAAGGATCACCTGATGCTTCTTTGCAAATTGCTGGGAACGCTCAAGAAGCTCTTCTTCCTTCAGAAGATCATGATAGCCGAGCAACCTCGCCATCTCCCCTCGATGCGGTGTCAAAACAGCTTTTGGGGGAAAGGAGATCCCAGGCTGAAGAGCATCCGCATCAAGAACAAGCGGGCGTCTAATTTTTTCAATCCAGCGAAGAGATCCCTTCCCCAGCCCGGGCCCAATGAAAAGAGCAGAAGCACGCTCCGTCTCGCGTTCCCAAGCGCGTTTTCCCCAACGCTGAGAGATCAATTCCCAGGGAGTCTCTCCAATGTCTTCCTTGTGAAAAATCCGCACAATCCCAGCCCCGCTCCTGAGCGCAGCAAGGCCTGCTAACTTGGGTGCGCCGCGAAAAAGTGTTGAGCCGGCAAATCCTACCAGATAACCGGCTTCATATTTGTGCCGATTGCGTACAAGAGGAGGCAAAACAAAATCCGTTGCCTCTGGAAGCCAGGCAACTGGCTCTGCTCTTTTTTGCCACTCTAAAGGAAGTCCAAAATCCTCTACACGCAGTTCTCCCGTATGATTCCACCCCTCCTGAAGAAAACAGCCGATCTTGGCAAAGCCGAGAGCTACGGTAAGAGTTGCCCGAATAGCAACTCCCTCCACTCTTCCTGTCGCCCCATCAATTCCTGAAGGAAGATCAATTGCAAGAATTGGCCGGGAGGAGCTGTTGGCAAAGCGAATTGCCGTTTCTGCAACACCTGATACAGAGCCGGAAAAGCCGGTGCCAAAAAGGGCGTCAATGAGAAGGTCGCCTTCCGGATCAGGAAATGGATCAGATCCCACTTCGCGCAAAACAGCTTGGCTTGCCAGACGGTTGCGAAGGACTCGGTTGAGAGGAGTCGAAGATTCTTCGGGGAAAAGAAGGAGCGCTTCTACCTTGACCCCTTGACGAGCAAGAAAAAGACCGGCTGCAAGACCATCTGCCCCCTTATTGCCCTTGCCGATGAGAAGAGTGACCTTTTGCGGCAAAAACTCCATGGCGCAACGCGCCACGCTCTGTCCTGCAGCAAGAACAAAAGCCTCCTCACTGGACCCCGACTCTATTGCCAAGCGATCAACACGAGCAGCTTCCTGTGGCAAAACAACTTTCTTCACAAGACCTCTTTCTAAGTCTATAGACCTCTTTCGAAACTTGGGGTTCGTCGATTTCCGGGATTATTTTGGCCGGATTTCTCTTCTTTTTTGGGGGACTGTATACGAAGTTTGATACAGTCCCCCAAAAAAGAAGAGAAATTCGGCTCAAAAGAACCCGAAAATCGACAGAACCCAAGATTCGAAAGAGGTCTTATAAATGTTCTTGCTTAATAGCTCGCTGCAAAAGCGTCTGTACCGCCACCCGTGGATCAAGCCCTTCATAGAGGATCGCATAGGTTCCCTCTGTAATAGGAATTGGAATATTATGCGCTCTTCCGAGATCTCGTGCCGCGGCACAGGTATAGATACCCTCAACAGCCATGCCAATTTTTTGTCTTGCGCCCTCCGGAGAGTAGCCCTCTGCAAGCAACTTGCCCAATCGATAGTTGCGGCTGTAGCGCGACATGCAAGTCACAACAAGATCGCCGAGCCCGGAAAGTCCATTGAGAGTCTCAGGACGGGCATTCTTTGCGACAGAGAGTTTTCTCATTTCGTGAAGTCCACGTGTCAGAAGAGCCGCTTTGGCATTATCCCCGCTTCCCAACCCGTCGGCGATCCCGGAAGCAATTGCGATAATATTTTTCATTGCTCCACCAAAGGCCACCCCTGCAATATCGGTGTTGGGATAGACGCGAAAAGCGGGCGTCACAAAGAGCTCATGAATCTCCTGCATCCACTCTGTATCATAAGCAGAGCAAACTACTGACGTCGGCAGCTGGCTGATTACCTCTTCGGCATGACTTGGCCCACTAAGAATCCCCACGGGCCCCTTATAAATCTCTGAAACGAGTTCAGGCAAAAGAAGTCCGGTTCCACGTTCAATTCCCTTGGAAGTAAGCACCACAGGCACATTTGTCCTGGAAGCAATCTCCTGAAATACGGGCCGGATGCCAGATGCCGTCACACTCTCGACAAGACACTCGACCCCAGAGAGCGCTACATCAAGACTTCCAGTAAAATGGACGGATGCTGGGGCATTGGAATCCGCAAGCTTCGGATGAGAACGCTCCTTTTGCAAACGAGCAACCAGAAGAGGATCGCGCGCCCAACAATATACTTCATGTCCTTTGTGCCCAAGAAGACAGGCGAGGGTGAACCCCCAAGTCCCAGCACCAAGACAAGCAATCTTTTTTCTACTCACAGCTTAAGGATAGCCGATTTTGCAAAATCTTTTCTATTTGAGGGAGATTCTGCAACTCTTTGAGGGGCGCATAAACGAGATCTCGAGGATAGCAAAGTGCTTCTACATGATGCGCATAGGGAAGAACATCGAAGATAAAGCGCTCTCTTTTCCAAAAATAACTATCCCCTCTTTTTTTCCAGGCAAAGTGATGCGGAAGGTCGAGCTCCGCAGCGCGCGCAAAAAAAGAGAGTGAGAAAGCCAGCATCGCTGTATTGCGATAGGGGTAGCTTTTTGTCTTATCGATCTCTGTGTATTCAAGAATCTCAATCCCGCCTTTCTCTCTTGTGACAAGCGCTCCCATCGTAGAGGGCGCCTCCTTTTCCTCAATGCATTTAATCACAACATCGGCCTCACTCTGACGCAAATGCGCAAGAAGCCAGGGATCTACAGGATTTGCAAGAGGATTGTCGATGGGAACAACAGAAACAGCATCAATCCCCCGAGCTTGAAAAAGAGCACAAAGAGGAGAAGAGGCAAATGCTTGAAACACTCCCCCATTGCCATCAGGACTGAGAAGAGAAGTCTCTTCGCGAGACGTGCCCTCCAAAAGAGGAAGCATCGGCTGCTGAAAAAAGTGAACCTCTTTACCAAAGAAGTCATTCTTTTCAAAGAAAGCAACTGTCTCTTCATGGTTCAAGGGCGACGTCATAATCGCGATTGGAACGTCGACGGGAACTTGATCACACAGATGTTGAAAGAGCGACTTCCCCAGAACAGGGATAAAGCCTTTTGGTCCCTGTCCCAATCTACTCCCCTCACCTCCTGCAAGAATGATCACCCCAACAGAAGGGATAGACCCAAGAGCAACGCTTGTGTAGCATGGGGCCTCTGTCAAGGGTTGTACAGGAAAAAGTTGATCAAAAACGGTTTCTGCAGAAAGGGCTGAAAGATCGCGCAGTTTCCCTGTAAGCGCTGTATGAGAAAGAAGGGGGTTGGGAGAGGGAACTGCCTGTTTTAAAATACCGTGATTCGTATCTCCCCAAAGAGAGATGATATGAATAGGAAATGCAATACTTAGATAATAGACCATGGCGAGGATGCCAGAATCGGGAAGAACAAGTGCATGGCAGCGGTTTTTGATCATGGAGAGCAGGGTAGCAAGATTTGTTTTGCCACGCAAATCGATCACATGAGGCGCTAAAAAGTCAGGGGTTGGAGAAAATCCAAAAAGAAGCACCTTCACATTTGTGACTCTTCCCAAGAGATGTATGAGCTCTTTCCAGCGCTCCAGAGGCCAGTTACGCCATAAGCCATATTCTGTCTCTGCCAAAGGTTGAATGCCGACATAAATTGTTGCTGGATCCAAAGGAAAAGTTTGCCAGAGATCATCCCACTCTTTTTTCCAGCACAACCTGGGCACAAGCTTCCCTCTTTGCCATGCGACCCATGCCGTCGGATTGGGAGCTTCAATGATAAGATCAAAACTTTTGGCATCGACACCAAGCCCTTCAAGCATTGCGGGAAGAGCTGCTTTTTCCCCGCGCTTCCAGTGGGGGAGAGCGAGCACCTTGACGTTCTCTAAAAGAGAAAATCCTTCCTCGAGATTGGAGCGCGTCAAAAAAGTGATCTCCGCTCCCTCAATCTTCTCTTGAATGCGATGCACGATGGCATACAGTCCCAAGGCAATGTCCCCAAGTCCGCGATTCCAGCAAAGAAGAATTCTTTTTCCTCCGCGTTTTGCAAGGCGACGCAACATCACATCAAGGGGATTGCGTCTCAAAAGCCCGAACAATTTGATCATCGAGGCCTGCTCTTGGAAAGTTTTTGCAAAGCTCTCTCCTTCACCTCTTCTACACCGATCTCTTTCATACAGGGGAAATGGATCGGGCAAACTCTACGCAAACAGGGAGCGCAAGGGACCGCCTTGCGCAAAACAGCATCCGGGCGCAAGTAGGGCCCTGTAACCTTTTCATCCGTCGAGCCAAAAAGAGCGATCAATTCCGTTCCCACAGCAGCTCCAATATGCATGGGCCCACTATCGTTTGTAATTAAGAGATGGCACTCGTGAATGAGACAGGAAAGTTCACGAAGGGAGGTGAGTCCTGCAAGGTTAATTACATTCTGCGGCATCTCAGAGCAGATCTCCTTTACAAAAGAGGACTCTACAGCATCTCCAAAGAAAAGGATCCAAACCCCCTTCTCAGCAAGAGCTTTGGCTAGAAGACGAAAGTTCTCTGCGGGCCAACGCTTTGCAGGCCCAAAACTGGCACCTGCGTGCATTCCGACAAGAAGATCTCCCCGCTGAACTCCTCTTTGACGCAGAAGCTCGCGCACCTGTTGCAGCTCGCTCTCCAGAAGAAAAAGGCGCGGCGCGGTAGAAGAGCGGGAGATGCCCAGGGGCTCCAATAATTTTTTGTAGAGATCGACCTGATGCCACTTCTCTTTGGGTCGATCTACGGGATGCGTCAGCAGAAAATTTCGCCCATCCCCTCTGAAGCCGATGCGACAAGGAATCTTGCCCTGCCAGAACAACCATGCTGAAGAAAAAGAGTTCGTTAGAAGGATCGATGCATCAAAATCGCCCTGACTCAGTTTGGCAACAATGTCCCGATTTTCCCTGCGCGAAAAAGGGTTGCGCGATCTTGTAAAAGAGAAGAGCTCATCGATAGAGGGATCTTCTTCCAAAAGTTCTGAAAGTGGCGAGGGGGCCATTGCTGTTAGGGTCGCCTGAGGAAAGGCGGCGCGCAAATCAAGAAGAACAGGCGTTGCCATTACCAGATCGCCAATCCAGTTTGGCATACGAACAAGTACGTTGCGCGGCTTCAAGTTGTGCAGTTGCATTTCATACAGTATACTAAAAATGGGAAAATGACTGTCATTCTTGGCATTGATCCTGGAACTCGGATCTGTGGATACGGCATCCTACGCGTGCCTCACGAACCTCTCGACTTCGGCGCCATCCGCCCTCCCTCGCACTTGCCTCTTGAAAAACGTTACCAAATTCTTTTCGAAGGAATAGAGGTTCTTTTAGAAAAATACATCCCGGAAGCTGTTGCCGTAGAGGCACAATTTGTAAACAAAAACCCCCAAAGCACTCTAAAGCTCGGCATGGCCAAAGGCATGGTATTCCTCGCTGCTGCAAGAAAAGGAATCCCTATCTACGAATATGCGCCAAAAAAAGCAAAGCTCGCTGTGACGGGAAAGGGAGGGGCCAGCAAGCTTCAAGTGCAACGAATGATTCAGATGCTTTTACGCCTCCCCCATCTGCCAGAACCTGAAGATGCTGCAGATGCACTTGCTCTTGCTATTTGTTGCGCTCATGATCAATATCAAGGAAAATAATGTACGAAGCAATTCAAGGAATTCTCAAAGAAAAAGAGATGCTCAAAGCAATCGTGGAAACAGGCGGGCTTTTCTACCGATTGACGATTCCGGCAAACACCCTTGCTCGCCTTCCCTCTCTGGAAACTCCCATCTTTTTCTTTCTTTCTCATGTAGTGCGCGAAGATGCAGAAACGCTTTTTGCTTTTCTCAGCAAAGAGGAGCGCAACCTCTTTGAAAAACTTCTCACCCTCTCCGGCATTGGACCCAAAGCAGCTCTCAGCATCGTCGGCCACATGGAGATCGACACCTTCTATTCCGCCGTCCTCTCATGCAATACCTCCTTGCTCAGCAAGATCCCAGGCATCGGAAAAAAAAGCGCTGAACGCCTCGTTCTGGAACTAAAGGACGGACTTAAGGGAACCGTCCCAAAAGGATCCTCCTCCCTCATTAGCGATGCCACCTCCGCTCTTCTCAACCTCGGCTATTCCATCTCTCATGTCCAAAAAGCGATCGAATCAGTTGTCAAAGAAAAAAAAGAGATCGACCTCACAACTCTAATTACTTCTGCTTTGCAAAAAATCAGCAGATAAATAAACTACTCTCGAAATTATATGTCTCATAAAGATCCTATTGCGGCTATTGCGACGCCTGCTGGAGAGGGTGCGGTTGCTCTGATTCGGCTTTCTGGAGAGGGAGTCTTTGCGATTGGCGACCGCGTATTGGACCGGCCGATCTCTTCCCATACTGGCCATACTGTCCACTACAGAAAACTGGTCGATGCGATGGGAAACAGCATTGATCAGGTCCTCATTATCATCATGCGCACTCCTCGATCCTATACTGGGCAGGATACATTAGAGATCTCCTGTCATGGCGGGGCACTGATTGCGCGGCGCATTCTAGAGCGGCTCTATGAGGCTGGCGCGCGACCGGCCCAACCTGGAGAATTTTCTTTACGCGCCTTCCTGAATGGAAAGATCGATCTTGCTCAAGCGGAGGCAGTACAAAAAGTGATCGCAGCAAAGGGCGAAGAGGCGCTAAAGCAGGCAAGCAGACAGCTGGAGGGGAAGCTTTCTCAAAAAATTCAATTATTGCAGAAGGAACTGATCGATACAGCTGCGATTCTTGAAGCATCGGTTGACTTTCCTGAAGAGGGACTTGCCTTTGAAGAGAGACTTGCCATTGAGAAGAGGTTGAAAAAAACCTGCCTGGAAATGCGCCGCTTGACAAGCACCTTTTCCGAGGGGCGAGTAGTTGAGGAGGGGGTTTCTCTTTGCCTTCTTGGAGCGCCCAATGTAGGAAAATCTTCTCTTATGAATGCTCTTCTTGGCTATTCCAGAGCCATTGTGACCGAAATTGCCGGAACAACGCGAGATCTCCTACAGGAGCCTTTTCGCCTTGGAGGACTTCACTTTCGCCTGATCGATACAGCGGGCATTCGCGACACAGAGGAAAAAGTCGAACAAGAGGGCATTCGCCGCTCTCAAGAAGCAATGGAGAAAGCGGACCTGGTGCTTCTTCTTCTCGACGCAAGCCGCCCTATGGAAGAGAGCGATTGGGAACTCTTGGAGAAGAGCGCTGAAAAAAAACGCCTTGTGGTGTGGAATAAAATGGACGTTGGGGCAATCGATTCTTCTATCTCCTCTCTTGCCATCTCTGCAACAGAAGGAAGTGGATTGGAGAAACTTCAGCAGGCAATCGTTGAAAAAGTTTGGAACGATGGAGCCTTGCCGCAAGGAGAGGTGCTCATCACAAACCTCAGACATTACCGCGCTCTTGTGCAAGCCCTGCAGAGTGCAGAGAGATCTCTTGAGGAAGTGCGGAACGAAGCCTTCCCCGAGCTCATCGTCGTTGGCGTGCGTGAAGCGCTGCAAGAACTCGGAACGATTTTGGGGATACACATCACAGAAGAGATTCTTTCGGCAATCTTCTCCAAGTTCTGTCTGGGCAAGTAGAACAATTTTATAATTTTTTATAACCGAAATAGAGTAGCGGCCCACCAATAAGGCAGTAGAAGAACCAGCAGGCAGCGTTCCAATGAAGCGTTACCTCTCCCTGTTCTGAAAAAAAGAGTGTAAAAAGACCGAAAAGAAAAAGTTGCAGCCCAGCAGTAAAAAAAACCACGGGGATCCAGCCATTTTCCTCTTGTGGCTGCTCTTCTGCTGATGACTCAGGAAAAACCTTGGTTTGCACCTGAGAGATGGGAGGGGGGGGAGGGCGGAACGACGCCGGCCTTTCTTCTCGTAAATCAGCAGCGCAGAAGGGACAGACGATCACGTCGAGATCCACTTCTCCTTCGCAATGGAAACAGAGTTTTTGCCGTTTTTTTGGTTTCACTAGACAGAATACTAATCCTTTTTCCTTTTTTCCGTCCTCTTTGATAAAATGAACTCTGAGATAGGTTGGAGAGTCAACAAATGGACAAAAAAAAATATGACATCGCTGTGATTGGCGCTGGGCCTGGGGGCTATACAGCAGCTATTCGCGCGGCACAACTTGGCAAATCAGTAGCGCTCATTGAGAAAGATGATGTGGGAGGAACGTGCCTCAACGTGGGATGTATTCCTACAAAAACCCTTATCTCTAACGCCGCTCTTCTCCATCAGATGAGACGCGCCTCTCTCTTCGGAATCCAGGCAGGCCCAATTGCGGTAGACTATCCCAAAATGAAGGAGCGCAAAGATCGCGTTGTACAGAGATTGCGCGGTGGAATTCAGGGACTTCTACAAGCAAATCGCATCGAGCTCTTCAAGGGATCCGCCTCTTTCCTCTCTTCAAAAGAAATTCAGGTAAAAGGCGAGCAGACTTTTGTAATCGAGGCCAGCAAGACAATCATCGCAACGGGCTCTATTCCCCTGGAACCCAAAGCATTTCCATGTAACCATCCGCGTATTGTCAACTCGACCTCTCTTCTGGAACTCACAGAGATCCCCAAACGCCTCATCGTGATCGGAGGCGGTTACATTGGCTGCGAATTTGCCTCACTCTTTCGAGAATTTGGCTCCGAGGTAACCATTCTTGAAGCAATGCCTTCCATTTTGGCGCTTCAGGGACCGCTAGTTGCACAATTTATGACACGCACCTTCACAACACAGGGAATTCGCATTGAAACGAATGTTTTCGTGGAAGGCGTGCGCGTCGAGGGGAATGAAGTAGTGGTTTCCTTGCGAGGAGGCAAAGAGGTGCGCGGAGAATATGCCCTTGTAGCCGTAGGGAGAAAAATTTTTACAGAAGGGTTGCAGCTGGAAAAAGCTGGAGTAAAGACAACTGACAAAGGAGCTGTCTCGGTAAACGCTGACATGCAAACCTCTGTATCTGGAATCTACGCCATTGGAGATGTGACTGGAAAAGAGATGCTAGCCCATACAGCAACGCATCAGGGTCTCGTGGCAGCTTCTCATGCGGCAGGCTCCAAGGAAAATAGCGATGCTCGAGCTATCCCCGCGGTGATCTTCACGTTGCCTGAAATTGCAATGGTGGGCAAAAGAGAAGAAGAGGCGCGTGCAGCAGGGCTCAACCCCACTGCAGTGACCTTCCCCTTCCAGGCGCTAGGGAAAGCACATGCTTCGATGGACACGGAAGGGTTTGCCCATCTTGTGATCGACGCAAAGAGCGGAGAAATTTTAGGAGCGACGATGATTGGCCATGAGGCTTCAAATATGATTTCTGAAATTGCACTTGCAATACAGAATGAGCTGACTGTCGAGTCTCTGATCGAAACCATTCACCCTCATCCCACTCTCTCTGAGGCATGGCATGAAAGCGCTCTTTTAGCAGTTGGCCATCCACTCCACTTGCCACCAGGAAAAAAAACGTGAGCGACAAGCTAAAGATTCTCTCCTCACAGGGGCGTTTTCCTTCCTGGCTGCATCGCAGACTCCCTCAAAGCGCGGAGATGTTTGCCACCGATGCTATCTTGGAAAAGTATCGCCTAAATACAGTCTGTGAAGAGGCAAAATGTCCCAATCGCACTGAGTGCTACACAAAAAAAACAGCCACCTTTCTCGCCCTGGGCAAAGAATGCACGCGGAACTGCGGCTTTTGCGCCATCGATTTCTCTAAAAAACCCGCGCCTCCTGAGAGCGATGAGCCAGAGCGCATCGCTGCCTCTATAGAGGAGCTGGGCCTCCACCATGCAGTAATCACCATGGTCGCACGAGATGATTTGCCTGATCAGGGGGCCTCTCACATCGCTGCTATCGTACATGCCATCCGCAACCACACGCCACGTACTACGATCGAACTCCTAACCTCCGACTTCTCTGGAGATTGGAGCGCGCTCGATCGCGTTCTGGAAACAAAACCCGAGGTTTTCAATCATAACATTGAGACAGTCCGCTCCCTCTCACCCCGCGTACGTCATAAAGCAACCTATGAAAGGACTCTTGCCCTCCTGCGTCGCGCAAAAGAGAGCGGGAAATGCCTCCACATTAAGTCAGGCCTTATGCTGGGCCTCGGAGAAACAGCGGAAGAGGTCCATGCCACCCTTCTCGATCTCAAGACAGCAGGATGCTCTATCGTCACCCTAGGGCAGTACCTTCAGCCAACGCGCAACAAGCTCATCGTCAAGTCATTCGTCCCCCCGGAGCAATTCGCCGCCTATGCCGATTTTGGCAAAAGCTTAGGGATAGAGCACATCTACGCAGGCCCCTGGGTTCGATCGAGTTACAACGCATCCCTTTTTGTACAACCAACTTCTTTCTCTTTGAGTGGAGTTGTCAAATAAAGTTTTACTTCCTATGTTCCCAAATACGGGGGAACAGCAATGCGCAAGCCGGTTCAGGTAACAACGATAATCTTGGCTGGAGGGCAAGGTACGCGCCTTCATCCATTGACGCTCAACCACTCAAAGCCGGCTGTCTCTTATGGAGGGCGCTATCGCCTGATCGACATCCCTATTTCCAATTCGATCAACTCTGATTTTCGCAATATTTTCGTGATTGCTCAATATCTCTCAGGGGAATTAGAGCATCATATTCAACAGACCTACCATTTTGACTCCTTTAATCCAGGCTCTGTCGATGTTCTGACGCCCCAGGAAAATGAGCGCGGGGAGCGCCACTGGTTTCAAGGGACAGCGGATGCCATACGCAAAAATTTGCCTACAATTCTTAAATCAAGCGCGGACTATTTTCTTATTCTCTCTGGGGATCAGCTCTATAACATGAACTTTCAAAGCATGGTAGATTTTGCACAGGAGAAGAGGGCAGAACTCACCATTGCCTCGCTTCCTGTGACCGCACAAGAAGCAAAACGTATGGGGCTTCTCAAAATTGATGAGGATCACAATGTGGTTGATTTTATCGAAAAACCAAAGGAACCTCACTTAATGGATCCCTTTCTCCTGGATAAGACCTTCTTTTCCAACCATGAAAGTACTCTTCCTGACAAAAATCACTACCTCGCTTCGATGGGAATCTATCTGTTTACAAGAGAGGGGCTAACGGGCTTGCTCCAACAAGATTCTCGAAATGATTTCGGATACCATTTAATTTCAACCGCCGTGTCTCGCGGCAAGACAGCGGCCTTTGTTTACAAGGGGTATTGGGAAGACATTGGCACGGTTAGTTCCTATTATGAAGCAAATCTCAACCTGACAGATGCATCCAGAAAATTGGACACTTATGACGAAAAAAATCCCATTTTTACTCGCCCCACTTATCTTCCCGGTCCTAAAATTTCATCAACGCGGATCTGTAACTCAATCATCTGCGAGGGCAGCATTATTGAAGCGGAAGAGATTTCGCATTCTGTTATAGGTCTTCGCTCTCACATCAAAAAGGGAACGATTTTACGAGACTGCGTTATGATGGGCAATCACTTCTATCTACCTCCCACGCACCAAAATTATCCCATCCCCTCTAATTTTTGGATCGGAGAGGATTGTCTTATTGAGAAGGCGATCATCGATGAACATGTACAGATTGGCAATCGCGTCGTTCTCGTGAACAAGGACAAACTATCTCATTACGATGGCAATGGAATCTACATTCGCGATGGTATCATCATCGTAACCTCTGGGGCTGTAGTACCTGACGGATTTGTTCTTTAGAGATCTTTTAAAATAAAGGCCCAAGGAAGAAAAAGATCAGATAGCAAATCACCGTTGGGATAACGGCGCTAAAAAAGAGTTTTAGAGGGCTGATTCCCCCTGTAAAATGGCGACCCAAAATAGAGTAGCCCGCAGGATTGGGAGCATTGGCAATAACAGAGAGTCCTCCCCCGGCAATAATTCCTGTAAAAAGCGCATAGTAATAAAAATCATTCCAGTTGGGGACAAGCGATCCCAGAGCGGCAATCGCTGCATTATCTGTAAATCCTGTCATAACAACACTTGCAAGTAGAACTCCATTGGGAGAAAGGGAATGAAGAATTTTGGAGACCCACCATCCTTGTAATCCAACGTGAACCGTAAGACCTGCAATGAAGAGACCGACCAGAATAGGACGGGTCAGACGAATGGGCGATTGATGGCCCCGCGTCACCTGATGAAAAGCCACAAAGAAGAAAAAGAAGGCAAGAAAGATTGCCGGGTAATGAGACACCATTACGATGAGTGCAATAAAAAGAAGATGGACAGTAGCGATCCAATGCGGAATAGAGGACTCTTCTACTTTTGTAGGGCGAAGGATCCGTAGAGTCTCCAGCTCTCGTTTGCGCGCATCAAGACTGAGGAGTTCTTTTCGGAAGAAAAACCAGTAGAGAGCATTACTCACCAGAATACTCAGCACAGCCTTCCACCCGAAGTTCAGGATCATATAAATCGATTTCCATCCCCAAGCATGAGAAAGAATGAGGACTGCGGGAGAGCCAAATGCTGTTAGAGTTCCGCCTACTGAAATGTTAACGAAGAGAAGCCCCAAGGTAGCATATGCAAGCTCCCAGCTTGGGCGATATTCATAAAACTGCTTGGAAAGAAGCAGGGCACAGAGAATCATAGCGCCCACCTCTGTAATGATCGATCCGAGAAGGGGGCCGATGGTAAGAAGGACAAACCACCAGGCAGAAAGAGAAGAGCCAAAAAGACGAGCCGAAAAGCGAATCGTCTTTTCAGCAAACTCGATCAGAGGCCGCGTAGAAGCAATAGCAAGAAGAACTGTAACAAACATCGCCTCCGTATAATCGCGCGTGTTTATATAAACAAACGCTGCTTCCCAACCATAGAAGGCGACAACGCAAAAAAAGAGAGGTGCCGCCCAAAAGGCAAAGATCATCTCGACTTCAGAAAGAAAGTAGAGCATCTGGATCCCAGCACTTCTCTCTCCCTGTCTTCTTGGAACTTGCCGAATTTCAAGAGCTCTTGCCCAAGCGCGAATCCAGTGAACAGAGAGCGTATGCACAATAGCCAGAAGAAAAAGAGCGCACGTAAAAAAATGAAATGGCGTTTGCGACAGGCTCTCCATTTCCAAAATCAGAGGGCTCTTAAGACAGTCTTGGGCAGCGGCACTAAAGAGTAATGGCATCTTTGTCGGTATATACTCAAATTTCCAATTAGATTTGAATGAAATTATGCAAGGATTATCTGATAGGGAGGCGCAAGAGCGCCTAAAACGATATGGCTTAAACGCGATAGCAGAGCCTAAAGAGCATCCCATCACTAGCTTTTTACTTGAGTTTTGGGCACCCATCCCATGGATGCTTGAAGGGCTGGTGCTTTTTGAGTTCCTCTTAAAAAGACCTATAGAAGCCACCTTCATCGCAGTAGCAAATGCAACAGATGTAGCAAAAGCATCCGCCTCTATTGTTCTCACGCGCCCGGGACTCGGCGCCATTCTTGAGATGATCCAAATGAGTCGTAAAATCTATCAGCGCATGCTCACTTATATCTTCAATAAAATCATCAAGACCATTGTTGTTGCACTCTTTCTGGGAATCGGGCTTTTAATTGAAAAAGAGTTTCTTGCGACCTCCCTTCTCCTTGTGCTGTTCCTTTTTGCCAATGACTTTGCAACTCTTTCCATTGCAACAGATCGCGTCACCTATGAAGAAAAACCTCAGCGATGGGATCTTCACGCTCTTCTCTTCGCAGCCTTCTTCTTTGCTTTGCCTATTCTTGGGTTTTGCCTTCTCGTTCTCTTTCTCAGTCACCCATACCTGGCACTTTCACAACTACAGACCCTGGTTTTTCTTACTCTGATCTTTGTAGGTCAAGCCACTCTGTACTTCGTCCGCGAAAGAGATTACTTCTGGTGTTCTATGCCAAGTAGATGGATGATCCTCACCTCTCTTCTGGATATTTCCCTCTTTTCTTTTTTCGCTGTAAAAGGAGTGTTCATGGCTCCTCTTCCCTTGAGTCTCATTGCGCTCCTTTTCGGAGCTACTCTCCTCTTCTTTTTCCTACTCGACCTTCTTAAGGCGTGGATCTTCCGTTATCTCTTCCGTACGAGCTCGCCACCTGTCACTTCTCCTAAAACGCGAGAACCGGGATAGAGGAAAACTTTGCCATTCCCCCCCTGAAAGCGAATTGCCCCGTTCACTTCGCTCTTCTCCTTCAGTTCAATAACCTGCGCTCCCTTAAATCCAAACTCTCTTTCAACGATAAGATCCGCAAGATGACAATGAACAAAAACGCCCCGTTGTCCGCAGAAATAAAGAGGTTTCTGAAATGTAGAGCGCGAAGCGCGAAGCGCGCCAACCGCATGCACTTCTCCTACTGTCGTATCGAAAAACTGCAAATCGCCCACTCCATCGACAGCAGCAATATGAGCATTCTCGGCAATAAGGGCCCCAGTCACTTGAAGGGAAGAAGAGATCGTTGTTTCACAAAGTTTTAAAAACCCTTGCACTTCCAACGTCTCAAGAGTCTCCTTCCCAAACTGCATCCGTTCTGCCCCAAAAAGCAGCTGTTGTACAGAGAGGAGAAGAAACAGAAATTTTAACATTAATAGACCTCTTGCGTAACTGAGGTTCTGTCGATTTTCTAGTTCTTTTGAGCCGAATTTCGCTTCTTTTTTGGGGGGCTGTATCAAACTTCGTATACAGCTCCCCAAAAAAGAAACGAAATTCGACTCAAAAGAACCAGAAAATCGACAGAACCTCAGTTACGCAAGAGGCCTAATGTGTTAATACCGCTTGTCTGGGAGCGCTCTTCTTGGCATTTCCAGGAGAAGGAAGAAGCTCGAAACGAAAGAGAGCGCGAGAGATTTCTTCCTTCAGGGAAAGAGAAAAATTTTGGAAAAGAGCAAAGGATTCCTGCTTGAATTCAAGCAGAGGATCCTTTTGCCCCACAGTGCGCATATGAACATCAGAGCGGAGATGATCAATACGCAAAAGATGTTCTTGCCAAAGACGATCGCAACTTCGCACCATCAGATTGCGCACTACCTCAGAGAGTAGTTGGAACGCCTTTTCTTTGTCAGAGAATTCAGAGCGCATGAGACCAAGATGCTCTTTGTGGTGCGCCAATTTCTTTTGGAATGCCTCTAAAACTTTCTCCTGGGATTTTTGCAGAAAATCGGGGCTCTCAAAAAAGGAGGGGTCAAAAGAGATTGGAAAATGCTCCATTAATAGTTGAGGCACTCTTGAACTATCTGCTTTTGATTGCTGAAACGGGGTCAGAAGCTGCGCAACCGTTTCCACTAATATTTCTTCGGCAATTTTAATAGACTGGTCCGAGAAGAGGAGTTCATTGCGAAAAGCATAGAGCTCCTGGCGCTGGCGATTCATTACATCGTCATACTCCAGAGTATGCTTGCGCATCGAGTAGTTGCGATGTTCTACGCGTTTTTGCGCCGTCTCAATCGATTTATTGAGCACTTTTGCAGAAATAGCCTCGCCTTCAGGAGGACGGAACCGCTGCAAAATCGCACTCATACGCGGCGATGCAAACAGTCTCATCAACTGGTCTTCAAAAGAGACATAAAACTTGGAAGAGCCAGGATCCCCGAGCCTTCCCGATCTTCCTCTCAACTGTCGATCAATGCGCCGGGAATGGTGCCTAGTTGTTCCGATCACATGCAACCCGCCCACTTCTCTTACGCCCTCTTTCAGCTTAATGTCTGTTCCGCGTCCAGCCATATTTGTTGCAAGAGTAATCGCTGCGCGATTCCCAGCTTCTGCAATGATCTGCGCTTCTGCGGCATGATGCTTGGCATTGAGAATTGTGTGTTCTAACCGATTGGTTTTAAGAATGCGGGAAAGTTTTTCCGAGGTTTCAACTGAATCTGTGCCGATCAGAATCGGGCGCCCCTTGGCATGAACGTCTTTAATCTCCTTGAGAATTGCGTTGTATTTTTCCCTCTCTGTCATATAGATCTCATCATCGGAATCAACGCGCGCTGAAGGGCGATAGGTGGGAATCGCAAGGACATCGAGGCGATAAATCTCCCTAAACTCATTTGCCTCCGTCATGGCGGTGCCCGTCATGCCGGCAAGTTTGGCGTACATGCGAAAATAGTTTTGAAGAGTGATGGTAGCGTAAGTCTGGGTCTCTTTCTGGATCGCCACCTCTTCTTTGGCTTCAATTGCCTGGTGCAAGCCATCGGAAAATCTGCGTCCTGGCTGAGGGCGCCCTGTATTCTCATCAATGATGACAATTTTGCCCTCTTGCACGATGTAGTCGATATCCTTTTCCATGAGAAGATGGGCGCGCAGCATTTGCCGAAGATTATGCGCACGCTCCTTGCGCTTTGCATCCTCTTCCCGAAGACGCATTTTGGCATCCATCTTTTCCTGCTCTGAAAGAGCTGGATTTGCTTCAATTTCAGAATACTCGTACCCGAGATCGAGCATCGTAAAATCATCACTGGAAGAAGCGTCTCCACCCCAGGTTGCAATCCCCAAATCTGTGAGCTCATACTCGCTGTTTCTCTCATCAACAATCATATAGAGTTCGGTCAGCGCCTTGCTCTTTTCTTCCTTAGCCTGCTCGCCAAAGAAATAGGTTTCCCACGCTTCGATCTCTGCGCGCAGGTGCGGATTTTCCCGGATGCGCTTCAACACCTTATTGTTCGGCATTCCCTTACCCACAAGCCAGAGCTTTCGAAACGCGCCCTGTCGCTGCCTCTCCTCTTCATCCTTGCTGCGCTTGCTCACCTTCTCTTCTATTTCGAGAAGATTCAGCGCCTCCAAATCTTTTTTTGCCTCTGAAGCAAGGCGATTGCACAGGTCTCGTTGCTTGCGCACCAGATTTGCTACAGGAGTCTTGAGCTCCTCATACATTTGACGACTTTGCGGAGCCGGTCCAGAAATAATAAGCGGTGTTCTAGCCTCGTCGATAAGGATCGAGTCTATCTCGTCAATAATGGCAAAATAGTGGCCCCTTTGCACCTGCTCCTCGCGCCGCGTCGCCATCGAGTTGTCGCGAAGATAATCAAAACCAAACTCTGACGCCGTCCCATAAACAATGTCGGCAAGATAGACGCTTTTTCTCTGTTGCGAAGGAACTTCATTTGTCAGCGAAGTGACAGTGAGACCAAGAAAACGAAAAATTGCCCCGATCCAGTCGCAGTCCCTCTTGGCAAGATAATCATTAACAGTGACAAGATGTACAGGCTTGCCCGCAAGGCTATGAAGATAAAGGGGCAGGGCCGCTGTAAGCGTCTTTCCCTCTCCTGTCTGCATCTCGGCGATCGAGCCATAAAACATGGCAATTCCACCAAGAAGCTGCACATCATAGGGAACCATATCCCACTTTTGCGTATACCCAGAAACAGAGACCTCTGTTCCACAGAGCCTACGGCATACATTTTTTACTGCACCAAAAGCTTCTGGAAGAAGCACCTCCAGAGACTCCCCTTCAGCCACCCGTTTTCTCCATTCGGCAGTCTTGGCACAAAGCTCTTCATCAGACAAATTTTTAAATTGCTCATCCCACTCATAAATTTTGGGAATAAGTTGCTTATAACGCCTTAAAAGACGCGATTGCTGTGTACCAAAGACTTTTTTTAACAAACCAAACATGGCAACTCGAAGATTTTTTCCTTACCTAGTATAAATCCTTCTTCTCCTTTTGACAATGGATGAGATTTTTTCTTATGTACATCCCAAAAGGAGAGGGCATTTTGAGCTCTGAGACAAGAGGAGCAGATCTGCGAGAACCAGCGCAGTCATTGCCTCTACAATCGGAACAGCGCGAATCGCAACACAAGGATCGTGTCTGGCATTCTCTGGCAGTTGAAAAAGAGCTTTTTTCCCCTGCAGAGTTACCGTCTGTTGCGGTTTTCGAATGCTTGAGGTGGGCTTAAAGGCAACGCGAAAATAGAGGGGGCTCCCCGTAGAGATGCCGCCGAGAGTGCCGCCTGCATGATTGGTGGCTGTGGAAATAGCGCCAGAGTCATCAGCAGTAAAAGCATCATTGTGTTCAGAACCTTTCATCCGCGCCGCCTGAAATCCAGCCCCAATCTCAAATCCCTTGCTTGCGGGAAGAGAAAGCATAGCCGATGCAAGGCGAGCCTCCATTTTCCCATAGACAGGCTCTCCCAGACCAACAGGAAGATGTGCTACTCCCGTTACAATGCCGCCAATGGAATCCTGCTCTTCCCGGACTTTTGCAATTGTTTCTCTCATCGCCGCGGAAATCTTTTCATCAGGGCAAAAAAGAGGATCTTCATAAATCTTTTTGCGCAGCGACACAAGAGAGGAGAGCTCTGGCAAAGGAAGGTCAATATCACCCACCGCAGAAATAAAAGAGAGACAGTCAATGGAATGCATCGCAAGCAGTTTTTTAGCAACAGCACCAGCCGCTACCCTTGCCGCTGTTTCGCGAGCCGAAGCTCTTCCGCCCCCGCGCTCATCAAAAACACCATACTTCTTCCAATAGGTAAATTGTGCATGACCTGGGCGACAAAGTCCCTGGATCGCAGCGTAAGGAGAGCTGACCACATCGCTATTGCGAATGAAGAGTGCAATGGGAGCCCCAGTAGTTCTGCCAGCCAGGATGCCTGAGAGAATCTCTACCCGATCTTCTTCTTTACGCGGAGAAGTATAAACAGTTCGTCCAGGACGACGGAGAACAAGGAAGGATTCCACCTCCTCGATGCTGATCTCTACCCCAGCAGGGCAGCCATCAATTATAACTCCCACACCAGGACCATGGGACTCTCCAAAGGTCGTGATGCGAAAAATTTCTCCAAAAAAATTAGAAGCCATTTAATCTCTGGGTTTTTTTTGATGTAAAGCCGGCTTTACAAGCCTGCTATTCTGATAGGTGTCTTCCAGCCAGTCAAGAGTAGATTGACATTGATCCCAAGAGATCTTGCGGCAGTAAGCGCCATCAAAGGGCATTGCATGTCCAATACGATCTATAAGAACAAATCGCACCTCATTTCCCACGCGCTTTTTATCAGAGAGCAAGGCGTTTTGCAACGATTGTCTTGCATAGCACTTGGGGAGCGCAAGAGGGAAACATGAATAGAAATCTGCGATACTGCGGAACTCTTTATAAGAGAGGTATCCCATCTGATAGCTAAGGTGAGACTCTGCTACACAACCAATCGCAACAGCTTCTCCGTGAGGCAGCTGATAGTTGGAGAGTTTCTCTAGCGCATGGCCAATTGTGTGGCCAAAATTGAGAATTCGGCGCTCTCCCTGATCTTTCGGATCGCGGCGCACAATAGAGCACTTCCCCTGAATTGCACGCCACAGATCGGGCTTTTCCCATAGAGAAACATCGGAGATGAGTCCCAGCTTCCACATTTCAACTCGCCCATGAAACCATTCCTGTTCAGGAAGAGTCTGTAAAAAAGCGGGGTCTATCAGAATCGTTTTTGGGAAATAGAAAGTACCGATCAAATTTTTCCCCAATCGCGTGTTGATCGCATTCTTGCCCCCAATAGCGGCATCAACCATAGCAAGGAGAGTGGTTGGAACAAGAATAAGAGGCATACCGCGCAAATAGACCGAAGCGACAAAACTGACAAGATCCGTTACAGTTCCTCCTCCCATTGCAATCAGTGTTGTTTCTCTGTCTGCTTTCAAGCGCATGAGCTCCTGCACCAGCCACTTCGCCTTTTTCTCGCTCTTCACAGATTCTCCCCCCTCCAAAGTAAGAAGAGCAGCACTGGCCATCTCTGCTACTTCCGAAATGCCTGGAACATTGCGATCTGCAATCAAGATTGCGCGATGAGAAAGAAATGTGGAAATAGTTCGAACAACTCCTTTATTACAGTAGATTTGGGTTGATGGTGAAAAAGACTCAAGCTCTATGGATTGCACAAGGATTCTCCAAACCAGAAATGAGATTGCCTCGCTGCTTGTCGCACAAACATCTCTTCCCCATAAACAAGAGGAGATGCCTTTTTGAAGGCCGCTTCAAGAAAGGGCGTTGGCGTAATAGAGATATCCATCGTCACCTTCCCTTCCTGAAGATCGCTTGCCTCAACAGGCATGGGATCAGGCGTGCAATTGACCACAGCATCATACTCTTCCTTGATTGCACTCAAAGAGGCCCATTGTACGCCGAGCTCTTCAGCAACTCCTCTTGCTCTTTCTTGAGTGCGGTTTAAAAGAAGAACATCTGCTCCTCGTCGCTTTGCTTCAAAAGCAATGGCGCGAGCTGCCCCACCTGCCCCCAAAAGGACAATTCTCTTTCCCGCCACCATTAATTTCTCCTCTAGTGCATCCAGAGCACCTTTGCCGTCCGTATTTGTTCCAAAAAGACACCTCCCCTCCCACTTCAAAGTGTTGACAGCACCTATTGTCGCTGCTTCAGCATCCAGAGCATCAATAAAGGGCAGTACCTTTTCTTTCAGAGGCATCGTTACGCTGCAGCCAAAAAAGCCAAGCTCAGGGGCAAGCACTAAAAACTCTTCCAACTCTTCTGGAGGAAGCGCTATTTTTACATAAAGAGCATCGATTCCTTGCTTACCAAAAAAAGCGTTGTGGTAGAGATGTCCTCGACTTTTGGTGATAGGATTGCCGATAAGAGCATAGATACGCGTTTTTTTCTGCAATGAAAGATAGCGATAGGTTTCTACCATCTCTTTCAAAGTCAGCTGTCCCGGAGCGATCTCTTCTCCCCCCGCATAAGCAAGCGCATTTCCCATCACGCCGCCAACAACTCGCGACCACTGCCTTTCCATTCCCATAGCAATAAGGCTTAAGCGGGGATATCGTTTAGTCTGAGAGAGAAAACGAAGAGTTTCTGGTACTGAAGAGGGTGTTGCTGCAATCTTATAAGCAAAAGCATCGAAGGAGGCCATTTTTTTATAAAGAGCGTCTAAATTGGATGGCACGCCTTGCCAATCGTGATGAGAGAGGATAATTTTTGTCTTCTGGTATGCGTGCAACACCCTGCGCAAAAATTCCTCACGCAAATCCATCTCCAGATCGAAGAAAGTGGGATTTAAGGCGAGCAGTTCTTCGATTTTCTCTTCCCTTGTTTCTTCAGAAATGTCATCTTTTTTGCGAAGCGTACAGAGTACTGGAACTCCTGCTCTTTCTAAAAACTCTTTTGTTTTTTGCAAATTCAGCGAAGGCATGAGATCGAGTCTGAGTTCAATTCCAATCTGAGACTTGCGAACAAGTTCTGGAATTTCATAAGTTTTCAGGGAACAAAAAAGCATGAACGGTCTGTTTTCCTCTACTATTCAAAGAAAGATCCCCTGCACTAAGGGCCCTCAGCAAAGAAGCAGCATCACAATACAGGGCAGAAGCATCGGCTGTAGCGATCTTTTTCTCATTGCGGGCCCCTGCTCAATCGAGTCTCTGGAACAGATGGAAGAGTGCGCGCTTATCGCATCTCAAGAAGGCGTACAAGCTCTGCGCGGTGGTGCCTTTAAACCGCGCACTTCTCCATACGAGTTCCAGGGACTCGGGAAACAAGGGTTGACCATTCTCTCTGAAGTCGCAAAGAAATACAATCTCCTCACTGTGTCAGAAGCGATGGATATAAAAGAGCTTCCTTATATTGCAGAATGTATCGACATTGTGCAGATCGGATCGCGCAATATGCAGAATTTTTCTCTGCTCAAGGAACTTGGAAACTTCTCAAATCCCATTCTTCTCAAGCGCGGCTTTTCTGCTACCTATCAAGAGCTGCTTCTTGCTGCCGAGTACATCATAAGTGCAGGCAACCCCCACGTTCTTTTATGCGAAAGGGGCATTCGCTCCTTTGAAACCTACACGAGAAACACGCTTGATCTGAATGCTGTACCCGCGCTGAAAGAGCTGACGCATCTTCCCATTTTCGTCGATCCAAGTCATGGCACGGGGCGAAGATCTCTTGTGCTTCCCATGGCGCGCGCTGCAGTTGCAGCCGGAGCAGACGGAATCATGGTAGAAATGCACCCTCACCCCGATCTCTCTATCACCGACGCCGGGCAAACTATCGATCCGGAGACATTTCGACGTCTCGTACGCGAGGTGCGAGCTCTGCGGCTTGCTCTCGAACCGCTTGAAAAAAAGTCTTTCTAATCATACCTTCAAAGCATTTCCAATGCGTATTCTTTATGTAGATCGATCTTCAGGTAAAATTGAAGAGGAGAAAATTTTTGGCAGATGGGCGATCGCTCTCCTTTATGGAGAATCGCTTCCGGCACGCCTTTTTTCCTTTCTTTTTCTTCCGATTATTGCCCGTTGCCCCTGGTGTTCAAAATGGTATGGATACCTGCAACAAAGGCCCGCTTCCTGCAAAAAGGTAGCGCCATTCATCAAGAAGTTTCAGGTCGACACGACAGAATTTGCAACGACCTCCTTTTCCTCTTTCAACGACTTTTTCATTCGCAAATTGAAAAAAGAGAGCAGGCCCATTGCAACCGGAGAGAAAAGAGCCGTCTTGCCAGCAGATGGGCGCTACCTTGTTTTCCCCGACCTTTCTCGTACTGAACAGTTCTATGTAAAGGGACAGCGCTTTAACCTGCTCTCTTTCCTGGGCGATCCCCTCCTTGCAGAGCGCTTTGCAAATGGATCGATGGTCATCGCTCGGCTCTGCCCTAGCGACTACCACCGTTTCCATTTTCCCTGCGATGGCATTCCTTCGATTGCGCGTTCCATTTCGGGGCCTCTCTTTTCTGTAAATCCTGTTGCGTTACGCAAACGTCTCTCTATCCTAACAGAAAACCGGCGCATGGTGACGGAGATAAAGACTGCAGCATTTGGAACCCTACTCTATGTAGAGGTAGGGGCTACTTGCGTGGGAACTATTCATCAAACCTATCTTCCGGAACAGAAAATAGGCAAAGGGGATGAGAAGGGCTACTTTTCCTTCGGGGGCTCCTCTGTCATTCTTCTCTTTGAAAAGGGGCGCGTTCTTTTCGACGCAGATCTTCTTGAAAATTCAGCGCGCTGCCTGGAAACTAAAGCGTTCTTTGGCACTTCTCTAGGCGTTGTTCCCGATTAAGTGATGAGATTTCTTGTCTGCAACACTTGTGCAATCTGCGCTTGAGTTTGCAGAGTGGGAGGAAGAAGAGGCAGCCGAAGCTCGGAGCGACATTTTCCCATAAGGCTCAGAGCAAATTTTACACATTGCGGGTTGGTTTCCAGAAAAAGCGCCTGGCAAACAGGGGAAAGTTCTTCAAAAATCCTACGCGCCTCTTGCCACTCTTTGCGAAAAGCAGAGCGAATCATCTGTTTCCACTCCGCAGGAAAGAGATTGCCTATCACAGAAATAGCCCCATCTCCTCCTTCTTGCAATGTTTCGCAAGTAAGATGATCGTCGCCAGAGAAAAGTGGCACAGACAAAAAACTTTTCACTTTACGCACAAATTGCATATCCCCCGAGGAATCCTTGTAAGCCACAACTGCCGGAATTTTCCCAACCTCTTCAACAGTTTCCAATTCCAGTTTCATGCTTCTTCCGGGATTGTTGTAGGGGATCATGGGTAGCCCCACTTTTGCAATCTCCATCATGTGAAGGACGACGCCTCTTTGTGTTGGCTTATTGTAATAGGGAACAGGGATAAGGCACCCATTAGCCCCCAGTTTCTGCATTCTCTCAGTAAGCCGCACTGACTGCCTTGTATCTGCAGTTCCAGTCCCCACAACAATGGGAATTTTTCCCTCAGCAACCGCTAGACAAATGGTCAAAACTGTTTCCCTCTCTTTTTCCGAAAGAGTCATGCCCTCACCTGTCGTTCCGCAACAGACAATTCCATCCGTTCCTGAAGAAATTTGCCACGCCACCAAACGCTCTAGCGTCTGTTGATCTATGCGCCCTTTACGATCAAAAGGAGTTACAAGTGCTACAAAAGCTCCGCGCCACATCGATAACCTCTTGTGTGCAGTGTACCAGAAAAAAAACTAATCGATAACCTCAAGGACTTGTAAAGCGCGCTTTACAAGTATCTATCTAAACATAGCCTAATCTTCGAATTACTCTCCATCTTGTACAGAGAAAAACCAGGCTCCCCATTCTGCTTTCTTAGCCTGTGCGTAGAGCTCTTTCTCTCGTTTTGCGATCCATTTTTTCTCGAGCTTCGCTTCATGTGTGCAAAGCGTAAAGGTGATGCCGCCACTTTCTTTGCGCACTGGTCCTATAATGCGTCCACAAGTGGGCGTTGGAGGTCGATAGTTTTCGCGTGAAATGATTAGGTAAGCATATTTCTCATCTTCGTATCCCAACTGAGCTCCTTTGACGTGTCTTTGTAGACGCCCCCTAGGAATGCGCAAAGAAAAATGACACCAGTCATCCTTTAACAAAGGACAATGCCCTACATGAGTACAGGGAGCTATGACAGAAGCCCCTCGAAGGAGAAGTTTTTCTCTGATTTCTCGAAGAAGAGCAAAACGCGCGGGAGTGCCTGGTTCCATAATTACAAGGAAGGGAATCTTTTCTGCCCACCACCACTCAATCCAGGCTTGAGGATTCTTCAATTCTCCTAACGAATAGGAAAAGAGAAGGGCATCGGGTCGAGAAGGAATGGAGGAAGGGGGCGAAGAATTAGGGAGCCACTGACTTTTACTGAGGATAGGGTGAGATAAAACGAGCTCTTTTCCAAGAGCAGTCATCATGTGACTTTGCTCTATACACAAATTGAAGGAGGCGCCAGGGAAAAGGGTAGCAGCTGCCCAGGAAGCTGTCCCTGGACCCGCTCCAACATCAATCCAGGAAGAAAGAGACCTCGGGAGTTCGCTTAGAACCCTATAGGCGACAGCATAAGTTGCCGGAAGGCGAGAGGCAAAATAGGCAAGACAGGAGACTTTTTCGCGAAAAAGGAACGGTTGACCTGTTCGATAGGCGGTGGAAATCTCCATACAGGCCTCTTTCAAGGCGTTGGGGGTAGTTGCTGCAAAAAGCAGATCGAGGTGCCGCTGAAAAATCTCGGGGATTTCCAGATCAAGAGAGGTTCCAGCAAATGGGTGCATAACCTGATGCGCGTAAAAATTCATTTGTTTTCGAAAAATGGCGACAACCAAAAAATCCAGAACGGGCAGAAAAAGGGGATGGATGAGCTGCCTGTAAAACAAGATGGCGACTGCTTACAGAAATTTTTCGAACTTTATCAGCCGCTGCCTTGCCCCAGAGTAAAAACACAACAGGCGTCTTCTTGGCGCAGATGAGCTCTACAACCCGATCTGTAAAAATTTCCCAGCCTTTGCCGCAGTGAGATTTTGCTTCGCCTGCACGCACGGTCAAGCCCGTATTGAGGAGAAGCACTCCCTGCTTCACCCAGTCGAGTAAAAAACCGTGCGTCGGAGGTTGTACTCCCACATCTTCTCGCAACTCAGCAAAAATATTTTGCAAGGAAGGAGGAGGAGAGATGCCCTTGGGAACACTAAAGGCAAGGCCATGCGCCTGCCCCGGACCGTGGTAAGGATCCTGCCCAATAATTACGACGCGTAATTGATCAAAAGAAAAATGAGAAAACGCCGCAAAGATTTCTTCAGCAGGAGGATAAACTTTTACACCTCTCTGGCATTCCTCTGTAAGGAATTTTCTTAATTCTTTCATGTAGGGTTTTTCAAATTCTTCGCATAAAAGATTGGCCCAGGAAGCCTCCATACAAACAACTCCATCTGTAGCAAGATCGGTCATACGGGCACAAGCATACAGAGATCGCGGAATTATTGACAGAAACAGAGCTCGCAGTCTACCATGGCTCCACGCAACAAAAGTCATCATCTGGGTGTAGCGCAGCTTGGCTAGCGCGTTTGCATGGGGTGCAAGAGGTCGGAGGTTCAAATCCTCTCACCCAGATTCTTTTTAGTGAATGAGTTATGACAAAGCCATCACACTTGGATTGCCCTCAAAAATCGATTTTTTGCCTTGAAGCACACTTACAGAAGTATGTCTATCTCTACGTCAAAGACATCGCGATGTATGTGCAGGTGACCTTCAAGGGTTTTTTTGAGACATTGTCAACGTTTGCAGCTGACTCCGTGCTAGGTCAATCATTGAGGCAACGAGTGAGAGATAAATTCAGGCCTATTGGAGCTTCTGAGGGTAGAATCTACTAGTTGAGCATACGTTGCTTAACAGAAAAAAAGCATGATATGAAGGATTTGCATGATATGCTTG